>CAMDZY010000063.1 GCA_945910975.1 uncultured Clostridia bacterium
CTACAGTAGGCAAAAACTTGCACTCAGTAATGACCTTCTTGACCGCCTTATCAACGGTAACAACAGCTGCTTTGTAAGCGCTATCTGCCTGCGTCTTGTCGCCGGTAGCCAATGCGGCGTCAAACTTCTTGAGGGAAGTTCTCAGAACGGACTTTTCAGCCTTATTCCGTTCGTTCTGCATACGGGACAGTTCGACTCTTTTCTTTGCAGATTTAATGTTGGGCACAGATTACACCTCCTCAATCGCATAATGTGTCGAGAGTGAGAATTTTCAATCCTCATGTAGTAATACATTATAGCCGAAGTTCCACATAAAATCAATAGTTTTTTTGAAAAAAATATTTTTTCCCGCATAACCCTCCGTTTTCGTGAGAAGATAAACTGTATCTGTAAGGACAGGAGCGGGAAAAATGAACAAACGAACGGATCTGGCCGTGGAGGCCAAGCAGTTGTATGAGCGCTCTACCCGAGCCACATCGGCGCTGGAGGGTGTGGTTGCACGGGAGGGCAAGCGCTTTGGCTTTACGCTGACGCACATTGAGATCACCAATGAAAAAGGTGAGCGCAACCTGGGCAAGCCCATCGGGAACTATTATACCTTAGAGCTGGGCAAGGAGGAAATCAAGGGGCGCAGCGCCGACCGGGCAGCCAGAACGCTCAGCGAGCTGCTCAGCGCCATGATGCGGCTGAAAAAAGAGGAGAAGGTTCTGGTGGTTGGACTGGGCAACCGTGAGGTCACACCGGACACAATCGGCCCCAATACGGTTTCGGGCATTTTTCTCACCCGCCATCTGATTGCACATATGCCGCAGTATTTTGGCGATTTGCGCAGCGTGTGCGCCGTGACACCCGGCGTGCTTGGCGCCACGGGCTTTGAAAGTCAGGAGCTGGTATCCGGTGCGGTGGGCAAGGCAAGGCCGGATAAGGTACTGGTGATCGATGCACTGGCGTCCAGCGACCCCGAGCGCATCTGCACGACCATTCAGCTGACGGACACCGGCATTGTGCCCGGCTCCGGTGTGGGCAATGCGCGCCTTGCGTTTAACAAGCACACCGTCGGCGTGCCGGTGTTTGCCATCGGCGTGCCGACGGTGATGGACTTGCAGGCGTGCTGTGACTCCATCCGCGACAACAGTCTGATGGTAACGCCGCGTGATATTGATCGGCGTGTACACAGCGTGTCAAAAATCATCAGCGACGGCATCAACCGCACCCTGCACCCCAAGCTCGATGCACAGCTGATTGCAGAATTATCGTGAGAAAATTGCACAATTTGACACAAACGTAGAAATTAACTTATGTAAACCGGCAATGAATATTTCACAGCTGTCCACGAATTGCACGAAGTTGTGAAAAAACCTGTGAATTGTGTGAAAAACTCAGCAATCACAACCCCAAAATCGCCTCGCCCTCCGCTGCGTTTTCGGCGGAGGGCGATTGCATATGCGGTGAATATTCGGAAATATTAGGAAATAATTTTGAAACCAGGTAACCAAAAATTCGGGATTATGTAAACAAAAATAACAATAAAATTCGATAAAAAGTTCGCGATTTCTCTGCCAAAGGTCGAAAAAAGTCGAAAAAAGTCGGATTTTCAGAGAAAAAACGCTTGTCAACTGTGAGTTCCTACAAATTTTTTACAAAGCATGATTTTTCCACCGACCTTTGGGAAATACTAGCATGGCGGCGGATTACAAAACGCCAAGACAAAACAACATTTTGGAGGCTTTCCAAATGATACAAGGCAAGGTGGAAATCTGTGGCGTAAACACTTCCAAGCTGAAAACGCTGAAAAACGATGAAATGATGCAGCTCATCAAGCAGGCGCAGGCAGGGGACGATGCGGCGCGGCAGCGGCTGATCGAGGGCAACTTGAAGCTGGTGCTGTCGGTGATCCAGAAGTTTGTCGGCCGGGGAGAAAACCCGGACGATTTGTTTCAGGTGGGGTGCATCGGGCTGCTCAAGGCGATCGAGAATTTCGACACCTCGCTGGGACTGCGCTTTAGCACCTACGGCTGTCCGATGATTGCCGGAGAGATCCGACGGTACCTGCGCGACAACAGCACCATCCGTGTCAGCCGTTCGGTGCGGGACACGGCCTATAAGGTGATGCAGTGCAAAGAGCAGATGATGGCAGAGCGCCCCTGTGAACCGACCATGGAGGAAATTGCCAAGCGCTTGGAGCTGCCCCGCAGTGAGGTGGTGGCGGCTATGGACGCCATTGCGGCGCCGGTTTCCCTGTATGAGCCGGTCTATTCCGACGGCGGCGACCCGCTGACGGTGATGGATCAGGTGCGCGACAGCAAAAACACCGACGAGCATTGGCTCGAACGCATTGCTCTGCGCGATGCCATTTCCGATTTGGGCGAACGCGAACGGCGCATCCTCGCACTGCGCTTTTTTGAGGGAAAAACGCAAATGGAAGTTGCGACAGAGGTCGGAATTTCTCAGGCGCAGGTTTCCCGCTTGGAGAAAAACGCCCTGCAATCCATCCGCAAATCGATTTGCGTCAATTGACATCATCCCGCCCTCCCTGGCATACAATCCCATACGGGGGGTGAGCGTATGGTGTGCAGATTCTCAGAGCTGCGGTGCAAAGAGGTCATCAACACGGAAGACGGTTGTCGGCTGGGCTTTGTGGAGGATTTGGAGCTGGATACAAGGGACGGTCGTATTTTGGCACTGATCGTGCCGGGACCGGGTAAGGTGCTGGGGATGTTTGGCAAGACGGACAATATTGTGATTCCGTGGCCATGCATCAAGCGGATCGGCGAGGATATCATTCTTGTGGACGTGGAAAGAGAGAAAAACACGGAGCCGTGCCGAAAAAAGCGCCCGTTTTAATTGCAAAATCGCGCCTCGCGTGCTATCATAGATGGAAACAAAACAAGGGATTGGGCGCGAAATGGAAATTCTCTATAGCGACAAGCGGATATTGGTGGCAGTCAAGCCCTGCGGGGTGCTGTCCACGGACGAACCGGGCGGGATGCCGGAGCTGCTGCGGCAGGAGCTGGGCGACCCGCAGGCCTGCGTGCGGACGGTGCATCGGCTTGACCGGGTCGTGGGCGGTGTGATGGTGTTTGCAAGATCCCGCATGGCGGCGTCAATTTTGTCCGAGCAGATGCGCTACCGGCAGTTTTGCAAGCAGTATCTGGCCATCGTGCATGGCCGGATGGAGCCGACCTGCGGACAGATGACGGATCTGCTGCTTCGTGACACCTATGCCGGGCGAACCGTCGTGGTGCAGCAGCCCGGCAAAGGCGTACAGGCAGCGGAGCTGTCGTATCGGGTGTTAGCATATCAGGGCGGCTTGTCGCTGGTGAAAATTACGTTGGGCACCGGCAGAACGCACCAGATCCGCGTGCAGTTCGCCTCCAGAGGTTTGCCGCTGGTGGGTGACCGGAAGTACGGCAGGGATGATGGCTGCCCCATTGGGCTTTGGTCGTATGGCCTGCAATTGCGCCACCCGCAGAGCGGGGAATCGATGCAGTTCTACTCCGACCCGCCCCAGACCGAGCCGTGGAGTCTGTTAAAAATTTAACAGCCTGATTCGCCGATATGGCAGCAAGCTCTGCGAGGCTTTTTAGCCTGCTCATTCATAAATTGTTTACACAATGCTGCACAATGTTTGCAAAACATTCACACTCTGTTCAAATCTGGCTGGTATGATAAACGCGTAAAGGAACCAACCACCTTTACAAGCCATCTATTATCTCTCTTTCTTTTCTCTTTGTTTTATTCATACTCTTTTTTCTCTCTCATCTCTCTATTAAAGCCCCCGAAGCTGATGCTCCGGGGGCTTTAACTCTGCCTATTGAAAAACGAAGTTATTCGACAGCCTGATTCATTTTTTGCATGAACGCTTGACTTTTTGAACGCAGTTCAGTATAATTGATTTGAACAGTGTTCAGTTGGAGGTAAGATATGGAGCACAAAGAAGCAATCATGCAGGCAACCATTGCGTGCATCAATGAGGCCGGTGAGCATTTGGAAGATATCACAGTTCGAGAAATCTGTAAAAGAGCCGGCGTGGGCTTAGGGCTTTTGAATTATCATTTTGGAAGCAAGGATCATCTCATTGAATTATGCGTTGCGCGTATCATAAATGGAATTGTCGATCAGTTTCAGCATATACGGGAGAAAACAGAGCGCCTTGCACCTTTTGAAAAGCTGGAGTATCTCGGCAATATGACGCTTGATTTTCTGTTTGCGCATGGCAGCGTATCCAAAATTTCAATTCTGACCGATATGCAAACGCCAAAGGACGATGACAACACCAGCAGAACGTATATGGCGTATTTGCCGCTTGTTGCAGCCTGCCGCCCGGACTGGGATGAAGACACGGTAAAAAGGAAAACCTTTTGTCTGATCACGGTCATGCAGCAGATGTTTCTGCGGCATGATACCATGTCAAAGCTGATGGGGATTGATTTCATGGAAAAAGAAAACCGTGAAGCATGGCACAGCCAAATTCTTCACGATATTTTGGAGGTATAGAAAATGAATATCACGGTTATAAACGGAACGGAAAAGCATGGGGTAACGCATCGGTTAAAGGAAATTTTTTTGGCGGAGTTTAAGGATCGCGAAGATATCACAGAATACGATCTTCCGAAGGATTGCCCTAATTTCTGCAATGGCTGTGTAAGCTGTACGCTGAAGGGCGAAAACACCTGCAAGGACGCAGAATATATTGGAAAGATTGATCAATCGCTTTTGCGTGCCGATTTGATCGTCATGACCTCACCTGCATATGTATTTCATGCCACGGGTGCAATGAAGGTATTGCTCGACCATTTTGCTTATCGCTGGATGCCGCACCGGCCTGCTTCTGAGATGTTTGGAAAACGCGCCGTGATTATCACACAATGCTTGGGTGCAGGCGCAAAATCTGCGGCAAGGGACATCAAGCACAGCCTATCCTGGTGGGGAATTTCCAAAATCGGGATATTCACCAGCGCATTGCAGAGCAATATTCTCTGGGAAAAGCTGTCACAAAAGAAACAAGCGCAGCTAACAAGGAAGATAAAAAAGTTATCCCGAAAGTTTGCACATATCGATTACACAAAGCCTGCACATACAAATTTAATCACAAAAATCAAATTTTCCTGCTGCCGGATGATGCAGCAATCCCTACATAAAAATGACCCTGCTTATCTCGACGGGAAGTATTGGGCGGAGCAGGGTTGGCTTGGTGAAGTTCGGCCGTGGAAAAACACAGACGCAGGCCGTTCGGGCAACACTGCACAATGAACGGCTAACACTTTGTGTTGACGCGGGGAGCGCGTTCGGGTATAATATAAGACATATACAGTACGGTTTCAAATTGGCACAAGGAGGTCACAGCATGAGGAAATTCCCACAAATAGACCGCAACAAGGCCGCCATTGACCAAATGTGCCCCTTTGAGGGCGAACTGCTCAAGCAAGTACGTGATTTTTACCGGGTTGGTACAACATGGAGTTCTAACGCCATAGAGGGGAACACGCTGACGGAAAGCGAAACAAAGATTCTACTGGAAGATGGCCTTACCATTGGCGGGAAGCCCTTGCGCGACACCTACGAAGCCATCGGGCATGGGAACGCTTACGACTATATGTTTACGCTCCTGCACAGCGGCGCGATTTCCCTTGACAACATAAAACGAATCCATCAACTGTTCTATCAAAGCATTGACGCTGATAACGCCGGCACATGGCGCAGGAAGCCAATTTTTGTTTCAGGCTCCACCTATGTTTTCCCGGCGCCAGAAGAGTTGGAGCCAAAAATGCAGGAACTTGCAGCATGGATTGCAACACATCGGGATGACTACCACCCGGTTGAGTTTGCCGCAATTTTGCATCTGCGGTTCGTTTCTATCCATCCGTTCCTCGATGGAAACGGCCGAACCGCACGCTTGCTCACCAATCTTGCGCTGATTCAAAGCGGTTATTTGCCGGTAATTGTGCCGCCAATCCTGCGCATGGAGTATATGGACGCAATTCGCGCCTATCAATTGCACAGACAGCAGGACGCCTTTCTTGCGTTTATCGAAACGCAGGAATTGGAAACACAGAAAGATATGATGCGAATGCTTCATATTCCAAAACCTTAATCAATGGAATCAAGGGGCTGTAAAAAACTCCATTTTGAATTTTGGAGTTTTTTACAGCCCCTAAACGCATCACGCTCCTGAAGTGTCAGTTTTGCGTTAAATCTCTTACGACCTCACCGGCAATCAAAAGACCGGCGGCAGAGGGGACAAAGGCGGTGCTGCCGGGGGTTTGGCGGCGATTGGATTGCGGCTGGAACAGGGGCGTGCAGGGCGGTTCTTTCGAATAGACAACTTTTAAATGTTCAATGCCCCGGCGCTTTAGCTCCCGCCGCATAATGCGTGCAAGGGGGCAAAAGGTGGTTTGGGAAATGTCTGTGATTTCCAATTGGGAAGGGTCCAGCTTGTTGCCGGTTCCCATGGCGCTGATGATGCGCGTACCGGCAAGATTTGCCTGTTGAACAAGCTGGAGCTTGCCGGTTACGGTATCGATCGCGTCCACAATATAATCATACTGCGTAAAATCGAACTGCGCCGCAGTATCCGGCAGGTAAAAGGTGCGGAATGTGCGCACTGCCGCATTCGGATTGATCTCCCGCACGCGTTCGGCTGCAACATCCACCTTATACTGCCCGATGGTTTTGTATGTGGCAATGATTTGTCGGTTCAAATTGCTGATGCTGACAACATCGTTGTCGATCAAATCCAGCTTGCCGACACCGCTGCGCGCCAGTGCCTCCACAACGTACCCACCGACGCCGCCGATGCCGAAAATTGCCACGTGCGCACCGGCCAGGCGCTCCATTGCGGTCTGTCCCAAAAGCATTTGCGTCCGAACAAAGGGCGTTTCCATCGGCTATTCCTCAACCGGCAGGTCTTCAAGCAGCACGCGCATGGTGCCGCCGCAGACCAAACCGCGTTCGGCCGCAACTGCATTGTCCATCGCGACGGTAAATACCGCCTGCTTGCCGGTGCCGATGCTCCGCCGTGCCTTTGCCATTGCGGCAGCCTCTCCGCCACCGCCGCCGATGGTGCCATAGCCGTTGCCAAGCGCATCCACACCCATCATGGCGCCGCTCTTGACCGGTGTGGAGCCGGAGGTTTGCAGAACCAGCAGCATAACTCTGGGCGTGTGCGTTTGCGCAAGAAATGTGAGCGCGCGGAGATCCGGATTGGTTTGCGTGAGAATGGTTGCATCCGTGCCGGAAGACGCTCTGCGATGGGCAATCAGTTCGGCGCAGATGGAAACGGCAATTTCTGCCGGGGTCGATGCCTGAATGGGAAGCCCGATGGGCGAGTGGATCTGCGCCAGCCGCTGCGGGTCGAAGCCCTCCTTTTCCAGCACTTCCAGCAGACCCTCTGCGCGGTGCTTGGAGCTGATCATGCCGAGATATGCCGGAAATTCTCCGCGCAGAAGCTGCCGCAGACACGTGGCATCATAGCTGTGTCCGCGGGTCAGCACGCACACATAGTCTCCGGCCGTAATTTGCAGTGCAGCAATGGCATCGGTAAATTGCATACAAAGCGTCTGTGCCGCATCGGGAAAGCGTTGCGCATTGCAGAACGCTTCGCGGTCGTCGACCACCGTTACCGCAAAATCCAGCATGGAAGCGATATGGCAGACGGGCTGCGCTACGTGTCCCGCGCCCAGCAAAATCAAGCGCTGCGTAGGGATAAATCTGCGGGTATAGACATTGCCGTCTGCCGTGCGTGTGAGCGTGGCGGGGCAGCCGCTTTTCAGCCGGGAGACGATGGCTGCAAATTCATTCATGGGCGTCCTCCCGGTCAAAGGCGTTGAGCATTGGCTCGATCTGCCGCATGGCAAGGATCGTGCGCGTGATCAGCGCGTCCAAATCCCAGCCCAGCATTTGTGCGCCGTTGGAGATGACCTCTCTGGAGCAACCGGCGGCAAAATTGGCGGTTTTAAACTTTTTCTTCACGGATTTTAGCTCCAGATCCGTCACACTTTTGGATGGACGCATAATGGCGACCGCACCGATCAGCCCGGTCAGCTCGTCAACGGCATAAAGCACCTTTTCCATGGTATGCTCCGGCGCGATTTGAACCGTCAGACCGTAGCCATGGCTTGCCGTAGCGTGGATCAACTCCTCGCTTAATCCACGTTCGCGCATGATTTGCTGCGAACGGATGCAGTGCTCGTGTGGAAACTGCTCAAAATCGAGGTCATGCAGCAGCCCCACGATGCCCCAAAATTCCTCGTCATAGCCCAGCTCTTTGGCAAAATAACGCATCACACCCTCTACGCACAGGGCGTGGTGCAGGTGAAAATGCTCGTGATTGTATTCGCACAGCAGCTGCCAAGCTGCTTCGCGTGTAAGATTGGCTTGCATCGTCATCACTCCTTGCAATTAAAGTACACGACATGGCTGTTTTTGTCAAGTGGCGATTGGATGCCCTTACAAAACGAGCAGCCGCTGGGCGACTGCTCATCTGTTCTTAATAGTTTTCCGCGTGAACCTCGAAATAGCTTTGCGGATGCGCACAGACGGGGCAGATTTCTGGCGCCTTGGTGCCGACGGTGATGTGACCGCAGTTGCGGCACTCCCAAACCTTGACCTCGCTCTTTTCAAAAACGGCGGCGGTTTCTACGTTTTTCAGCAGCGCGCGGTAGCGTTCTTCGTGATGACGTTCAACCTCGCCGACCATGCGGAACTTTTCCGCCAGTTCCGGGAAGCCTTCTTCCTCAGCGGTCTTGGCGAAGCCGTCGTACATATCCGTCCATTCATAGTTTTCACCCTCGGCGGCGGCTTGCAGGTTTTCGGCGGTGCTGCCGATTCCCAGCAGCTCTTTGAACCACATTTTTGCGTGTTCGCGTTCATTTTCCGCTGTCTTCAAAAACAGAGCGGAGATTTGCTCATAGCCCTCTTTTTTGGCCACGGAAGCGAAGTAGGTGTATTTATTTCTCGCTTGGGATTCGCCGGAGAAAGCAGCCTGCAAATTTTTTTCGGTCTGTGTGCCGGCGTATTTATGTTGTGCCATGGTGGTTACCTC
>CAMDZY010000064.1 GCA_945910975.1 uncultured Clostridia bacterium
GTTATTACAGCTATAATTAAAAATCAGCTCGCTGATTTTTGTGCGGCTTATGCCGCACACGCAGCGCCTCGCGCTGCAATTATGCTATAATAACAATAATAACCGCATACAATCGCACTTACAAGAAGAGGTGTTATCATGAACAAAAAATCAGTTGGCATATATGCCCTTGTTCTAACGCTGCTGACGGCAGTGGTTGGAGGATTGATGCGCTGGTATTTGCTGAAAAATGTGATGGTCGCGCGTGGAATTGCGCAGGCAGGCAGTCATTTTCCACTGGCTATGGCCATTGTCGTGGTGGCCTGTTTAGTCGGTATCTGTGTTTTTACCTGTTATATGGAAAACCGGCCAAGCTATTCGGATAACTTTAGCAATATTACAAATCGCCAATTATATGCCACCCTGACGCTCTGCGGCATTTCCATTGCATTGACCGGTGTATTGCATTTGCGTCAACAGCAGCCTGCTTTGGAAACAGCCAATTTCTATGTGTGCGTACTGGGTGGATTGACCTTTGCGGTCTTTGCGATTCTTCAGATGCTCAGACGCAGGCCGCACGTACTGCTTTTACTGCCGTTTTGTATTTTCACGCTGTTGCAGCTGGTGTGTGATTATCGCGCCTGGAGCGGCGATCCGCTGATGCTGGATTACTGCTACACGCTGCTGGCCGATGTAGTTTCCATGCTGGCCATTTTCCAATTGGGCGGCTTCTGCTTTGACAAGGGCAAGCGCCGCATCACCGCGTTCTGGTGCAGCTGCGGGGTTGTGCTCAATGCCATCTCTTTGGCCGACGCGATCCATGTCAACACGCTAAGCGACATTGCCTACCGCAGCGCAATGACCTTGTTGCTGCTTGTGCTGCTGTATCTTTTCTGCACGGAAGCAAAAAAATCCGAAGCGTAATTCTTTCCGCCATATTTTCCGGCCAAAGCAGTTTTCGTGCTGTTTTGGCCGGATTTTTTTGGAATCTTGCAGGCCTGTATGCACATTTTTCCCTTTTTTCACAGACAGGTGAAGGAGGGAACTTGAATGCCGTTTTTTTCCGCCCGTAAAAAGCCGCTTGGCTGTCGTGCGCCGCCCGGTTTTGGCCTGTTTTTCATGAAATTCCGCTTATTTTTCCTTGTAATTATTGCAAAAATATGATAAAATTGAATTAGAATTTACGATGGGTATTTTGTGCCTATTTTACCGATACATTTCGACAGAAAGGAGTTTCCCATGTATTCCAGTGCTTATATCTGGGGTAAAGTAATTGGTCTGTTGGAAGAAAAATTAACGCCGGCTTTGGTGTCCTCCTGGATCGACGACGCCGACGTGCTGGAGCTGACGGAAGAAAAGCTCGTCTTGTTTACGCCGTCCGTTTACCGCAAGGAAGTCATTGAGCGCCGCTTCGCAGCAAACATCCACGATGCCTTGCAGGAGCTGTTCAATATGGACGTGAAAATCGTTATCCTCACCGATATTGACATGGAGGCCTATCAAGAGGAAAAGAATAAGCCCGCTCCGCTTGACTTTAATCCGCAGTTCACCTTCGACAAATTTATTGTCGGTTCGTCCAACAATTTTGCCTATTCTGCCGCCTACGCGGTCGCAAACCACCCCGCAGAGGTTTATAATCCCCTGTTTATCTATGGCCCGTCCGGCCTGGGCAAGACGCATCTGCTCTACGCCATTGCAAACTTTCTGCGCCGCAGCCAGCCGGATACCAATATTGTCTATATTCGCGGCGATCAGTTCACCAATGAGCTGATCAGCGCGCTGCAAATGGGTAAAAACGTGGAATTTCGCAGCAAATACCGCAATGCCGACTTGTTTCTGGTGGACGATATTCAGTTCATCTCCGGCAAGGAATCCACGCAGGAGGAATTTTTTCACACCTTCAACACCCTGTATGAAAATCACAAGCAAATCGTCTTGACCTCCGACCGGCCGCCCAATGAAATGCTGCGCTTGCAGGAACGTCTGCAAACCCGCTTTGAGTGGGGCCTGATCTGTGACATCCACCCGCCCGATTATGAAACGCGCGTGGCCATCACACGGACAAAGGCGAGTGAGCTTGGTGTCAATTTAACAGACGATGTATGCAATTACATTGCAGAAAACATCACCAACAACATCCGTCAAATTGAAGGTACCGTCAAAAAAATCAAGGCATATCACGATATGCAGGGAATGCCGCTGAATTTGAGCTACGTCAGCCGCGCAATTAAGGATATGTACAAGGGCAAGAGTGAGACGCTGCCCACGCCCTCTTTGGTGATCAAAGAGGTCTGCCGATATTACACCGTGGAGGAACGCGCACTGCGCGGAACGCTGAAAAACAAAGACACTGTACAGGCACGTCACGTTGCGATGTATTTGATCGGCAAGCTGACCAACCTGTCCACGACCGATGTCGGTAAGGAATTCAGCAAGGATCACACCTCCGTGGTCTATGCGGTGAAGAAGGTGGAAAAGGCATTGGAGCTTCCCAACAGCCCCACGTCCACAGCCGTCAAAGAAATCACCGCCAATATCAATGCCAATTTGTAGCTCTTTTTTATTTCACACGGGCTTGTGAATTGTGAAAAAGTTTCCTGTGAAATATTTTTTTGGTGGAGGGAGAAAAGAATCGTGTGGAAAACCCATGTGACTTTTTCACAGGCTCTGTGAAGAAAAAATGTAGGCGCCATAAGGCTTTACCCCACTTTTCCCCATGGTTCCTCTCCCCTACTACTGTTACTACCTAAATAAACAATAATTCTTTTATTATTGGAAAAAAGAAGGAATGGATATGAAGTTTACCTGTGAAAAAGCTGTACTGGTTTCCGCTGTTTCCGTGGCGTCGAGAACGGTCGCAATCAAAAGCGCGCTTCCCGCACTGGAAGGGATCTACGTAAAGGCAGGAATGCACCTGCTGCTGACCGGCTACAACCTGGAAACGGGCATCACCGTGCGCACGGCAGCGCAGATTTTGGAAACCGGCGAGTGTATTTTGCCTGCACGTCTGTTCTTCGATATCATCCGCAAGCTGCCGGATGATATGGTAAGTGTTACGGTCGATGAAAACTATAAGGTTTCCATTCGCGGCGGGATCTCCTCTTTTACCATCATGGCCGGCAGCGCCGAGGATTACCCGGAGCTGCCCGATGTGGAGTCGGAAAAAGGCGTGCAGATCCCGCAGAATAAGCTGCGTGAAATGATTTCCGGAACGATTTTCTCTGTTTCCGACAACCAGGCGCGCCCCATTCATACCGGCTGCCTGTTTGAGGTCACGGATGAAAGCATCACCATGGTCGCCGTGGACGGCTACCGTCTGGCGCGGCGCACTTATCACACGCAGGAGCCGACCGGTCGGACGATGAAATTTGTCGTACCGGCAAGCGGTCTGCGTGAGGTGGAAAAAATTCTGACCGATACCGACGAACCTGCCACGTTTGTGCTGGGCAGAAAGCACATTTTGTTTGAAATCGGCGATGCCACGCTGGTCTGTCGCATTTTGGAAGGCGAATTTTTGGATTGGCGGCGCGTTCTGCCGACGGATAGCCCCATCAAGCTGGTTGCAAACGTTTCCACGCTCAACGCGTCCATCGAGCGCGTGGGCCTGATCATTTCCGAAAAAATCAAAAGCCCCGTGCGCTGCACGTTTTCCAACAATCGTGCGGATTTCCGTACCACGACCACCATCGGCGCCGCCCGTGACCGCTGCGATGTGGCAGGCGATGGGAACGATTTGGAGATCGGCTTTAACTGCCGCTATATTTTGGAGGCACTGCGCGCGATCCCCACGCAGGAGGTCACGCTGGAGTTAAAGAACGGCCTTAGCCCCATCGTGTTCACGCCCTGTGACGACAAATACGATTTTGCCTATATGGTATTGCCCGTCCGCTTGAAAGCGGAAGAATAAGGAGTTGCAATGAGAGTGCTTGTTCGGCGCGTTTCCAAGGATGAAACGACGGTTCCAATTACCACGGATTTTATTAAGCTCGAAGCCTTTTTGAAGCTGGCCAATGTCTGCTCGTCCGGCGGAATGGCGAAGAATTTTATTCAAAATGAAGAGGTTCTCGTCAACGGCCTGTGCTGCACGATGCGCGGAAAAAAGCTGCGCGATGGCGACCGTGTAACGTTTGACGGCAATGTGTATGTGGTAAAACATGAGGATTGACAGTTTAGAATTATTTTCTTTTCGCAATTATGCCCATATCCGCGCGGATTTTGACCCGTCTGTCAATTTGATTGCCGGGGACAACGCGCAGGGGAAAACCAATCTGTTAGAAGCCATCACCTATCTTTCCACCGGTCGCAGCTTCCGCACGCGCAAGGAGGCGGAGTTGATTTGCTTTGACGCGGACTTTGCAGAATTAAACTGTAAAGTTACATCAAAAGACCGCGAACAGACCTTGCGGGCAGTTTTATTTGCCGGCAGACGGCAGCGGCAGCTGTATGTGTCCGGCGTGCGGAAGAAAACAGCGGCCGAGCTGAGCGGAATTTTAACAACCGTCCTGTTTTGCCCGGAGGATCTTCTCATTTTAAAGACCGGCGCTGCGGCCAGACGCAAGTTTTTGGACGCCGCCTTGTGCCAGATGCGCCCCAACTATGAAAAGGCGCTGTCGGAGTACCAGCGGCTGCATGAGCAGAAGTCCAGGATCCTCAAGGATCGGCTGGAACAGCCCTCTTTGTTGGAGGTTTTGCCGGATTTTAACCGGCGCATGGCACAGGTGGGCGCGATTATTATATCTTACCGCGCAAAATTTTTGCAGCTGTTGGCGCAGGCCGCCGGTGCGTTTCACGACGAGTGCAGCGGCGGACGCGAAAAAATGACGATGGTATATAAAACCGTTTCCACCGTCACAGACCCGCTGGCGCCGCCGGAAACCATTTTTGACCAGCTCGTCGCGCATCAAAATAGCCATTACAGGGCAGAATTAGAATCACAACAATGCCTTTCAGGTCCACATAAGGACGATTTTGACGTCTTTCTGGACGAAAAACCGCTCCGCGCCTTCGGCTCGCAGGGGCAGACCCGAACGGCTGCGATTGCGTTGAAGCTGGCGGAGCGTGAAATTTTACGGCGCGATACCGGTGAGGAACCGGTTTTACTGCTCGATGATGTTCTGTCCGAGCTGGACGCCGGTCGCCGCGATTTTGTGCTGAATAAAATTCAAACCGGGCAGGTCTTTATCACCTGCTGCGAAGAAAATGCCATTCCGGATTCCGGCCGCGTGCTGCGGATCCACAAAGGCAGCATTTTGGAGGCAACGCCATGAAACAAAAATATAAATCCAAGTCCGAACGCCGTGCCGAGCGGCTGCGCAACGAGGAAATGCACCGCAAACGTCTGCGTTATTGGAAAATCATGGTGGCAATTTCCGGCTCGGTGGTCGTGATTTGCCTGATTTTGCTGCTTTGGATGGGTGAATTATAAATGTATATTGACATCGGCGGCGATATGGCCGTGCGGGAACAATGCATCTTGGGCATTTTCGACCTGGACAACACAAGCTGGTCCCGTCACACCCGCGCTTTTTTAAAGCAGGCGGAGGAGAATGGCACGGTGATTTCCGTGTGCAATGACATTCCCAAGGCCTTTGTTCTCACCGAGGAATATAACATGGAACGCGTCTATTTGACGCAGTTTAACGCTGCAACCATTGAAAAACGGTTGCAGATATCGACCTCATACAAATCGAAGGAGTTTCATAAATGAATGAAGAACTTAACACTGCAATGACAGATTACGATGCCAGTCAAATCCAGGTTCTGGAGGGGCTGGAGGCTGTGCGCAAGCGGCCGGGTATGTATATCGGCTCGACGTCTGCAAGTGGCTTGCATCATCTGGTCTATGAAATTGTGGATAACGCGATTGATGAAGCGTTAGCTGGGTTTTGTGGTCATATTACAGTTACAATCAATCCCGGCAACACCATAACCGTGGTGGACGACGGACGCGGCATCCCGGTGGACATCCAGGCACAGACCGGCAGACCCGCGTTGGAGGTCGTCTATACTGTTCTGCACGCCGGCGGCAAATTCGGCGGCGGCGGTTATAAGGTTTCCGGCGGCCTGCACGGCGTGGGCGCTTCCGTGGTCAATGCGCTGTCCGAGTGGCTGACGGTGGAGGTCTTCCGCGACGGAAAAGTCTATCAGATGAAATTCTCGCGCGGCAAAATCACGCAGGAAATTCAGGTGATCGGCACGACCGAGCTGCACGGTACCCGCGTCACGTTCAAGCCCGACCCGGAAATGTTCGACACGCTGGAATATGATTATGAAACGTTACACACCCGTATGCGCGAGCAGGCATTTTTAAATGCAGGCCTGCACATCACCATATCCGACCGCCGCGAGGGGCAGGAAACAGCGGACGCCATGTGCTATGAGGGCGGCATCCGCGAATTTGCCCGCTGGTACAACCGCCATAAAACGCCGTTACACGACAAAGTAATCTATATGTCCGGCAGCAAGGACGATTCCACGGCGGAAATTGCGGTACAATATAACGATTCTTATAATGAAACCATTGTTTCCTTCGCCAACGACATTCATACCCCGGAGGGCGGTATGCACGAGGAGGGCTTCAAGCGCGCCCTGACTTCTGTCATCAACAGCTATGGCCAGAAAAAAGGGCTGATCAAGGGTGACGACAAGGTTTCCGGCGAGGATTGCCGCGAGGGCATCACGGCCATTATCTCCGTCAAGCTGACCGAGGCGCAGTTTGAGGGACAGACCAAAGCAAAATTGGGCAATTCTCACATCCGCACGCTGGTCAATGCCATTGTGACGCAGCAGCTCAATGATTTTTTTGAGGAAAATCCCGCCATTGCCAAGGCCATTTTGGACAAGGCCATGATGGCAAACCGTGCAAGAGAAGCTGCCAGAAAGGCGCGCGAATCCATTCGCCGCAAAACAGGGCTGGAATCCGGCCAGATGCCGGACAAGCTGCGCGACTGCAACGAGCGCGACCCTGCACTGACCGAAATCTACATCGTGGAGGGCGATTCCGCAGGCGGTTCCGCCACCCAGGGACGCGATTCCCGCTTTCAGGCAATTCTTCCACTTTGGGGCAAGATGCTCAACGTGGAAAAGGCCAGAGCCGACAAGGTTTATGGCAACGACAAGTTGCAGCCGGTCATTACTGCGCTGGGCGCAGGTATCGGCGATGAGTTCAATCTGGACAAGCTGCGCTATCACAAGGTGATCATCATGGCCGATGCCGATGTGGACGGCTCGCACATCCGTACCCTGCTGCTGACCTTCTTTTTCCGCTTTATGCGACCACTGATTGAGCATGGTTATGTGTATTCCGCTGTTCCGCCACTGTATAAATTGACACGTGGTAAGACAACACGCGTAGCATTTTCCGACCCGGAGCGCGATGCAATCTCCATGCAGCTGCGCGGCGATAACCCCAACGCGAAGGTCGATATCTCCCGCTTTAAAGGTCTTGGCGAAATGAACCCGCACGAGCTGTGGGAAACCACGATGGATCCCCAACGGCGTACTTTGCGGCGCATTACGCTGGACGATGCCATTGCAGCCGACCAAATTTTTACCGTTTTGATGGGCGAAGAGGTCGAGCCGCGCAAGGAATTTATTGAACAGAATGCAAAATATGTAGTGAATCTTGATATTTAACAGCTAACGGAGAAGTTTATGGCACATAAGGATTATAAACCGGAAGACATCATGTTCCCAGACCAGATCATCCACGAATCGGAACTGGTTCAGGAAATGAAGTCATCTTATATTGATTACGCCATGTCTGTTATCGTCGGACGTGCGCTGCCGGATGTGCGCGACGGCTTAAAGCCAGTCCACCGCCGCATCCTGTATGCAATGTATGAAGATAATTTGACATCTGACAAACCTTTTAAAAAGTCCGCCACCTGTGTCGGTGACGTGCTGGGTCGCTATCATCCGCATGGCGACGGCTCGGTCTATGACGCAATGGTGCGCTTGGCGCAAGATTTTTCCATGCGCTACCCGCTGGTGGACGGACACGGCAACTTCGGCTCTGTCGACGGTGACCCCCCTGCGGCCTACCGTTACACCGAGGCCAGAATGTCCAAGCTGTGCAACGAAATGCTGCGCGATTTGGACAAGGAAACCGTTGATTGGGATCCCAACTTCGATGAAACGCGAAAAGAACCGCGCGTTTTGCCCTCCCGCTTTCCGAACCTGCTGGTCAACGGCTCGTCCGGTATCGCGGTCGGCATGGCGACCAACATCCCGCCGCACAATCTGCGGGAAGTCATTGACGCGTGTATTTGCATTTTGGACAACCCGGAATGTGACTTGGCCGACCTGATGCAATTTATCAAAGGCCCCGATTTCCCCACACGCGGCATCATCATGGGCAGAAGCGGCATCCGCGCGGCCTATGCCACGGGTCGCGGCAAAATCTGCGTGCGCGCACGGACGGAGTTCGAGGAATACGGACAAAATAGAACAAGAATTATTGTAACGGAGCTTCCATATCAGGTCAACAAGAGAATGTTGATTGCCAACATCTCTGACCAGGTGCGCGAAAAGCGCTTGGAGGGTATCTCCGACCTGCGCGATGAAACCGACCGCAACGGGATGCGCGTGGTAATCGAACTGAAAAAGGACGCCAACCCGCAGGTGGTGCTCAATCGCCTGTTTGCACAAACACAGCTGCAAACCACATTCAGCATCATCATGCTGGCGCTGGTCAACAACCAGTCGCAGCCGCGCATTCTCTCCCTGCGCCACATTCTCGACGAATACCTGGCGCATCAGGAGGAGGTTATCATTCGCCGTACGCGCTACGATCTGCGCAAGGCTGAGGAACGCGCCCACCTGTTGGAGGGCTTGCTGATTGCACAGGAAAATATTGATGAGGTCATTCAAATCATCCGCAATTCCTACGACGATGCACAGCAAAACTTGATGAATCGCTTTGGACTCAGCGAGGTGCAGGCCAGAGCTATTTTGGAAATGCGCC
>CAMDZY010000065.1 GCA_945910975.1 uncultured Clostridia bacterium
TGCAGTTGTGAGCCAGGATGTGGATTCGCTGTTTGACGTAGATACCGTGATGAATATTACGCATAAAGTTACGGAACTGACCGGCGCGACTTACGGAAAGAGCCATGATATGGATGTTTCGCTGCGCGTCATTACGGATCACATCCGCTCCACCACGTTTTTGATCTGCGACGGCGTTCTGCCCTCCAACGAGGGACGCGGCTATGTCCTGCGCCGTCTGCTGCGCCGCGCTGCCCGCCATGGCAAGCTGCTGGGCGTCAATGAACCGTTCTTGTACAAGGTTGTCGATACCGTTGTGCATGAAAATGAGTGCCAGTATCCCGATTTGCGCGAAAAGCAGGCGTATATCACCCGCGTGGTACTGACGGAGGAGGAAAATTTCTGCAAGACCATCGACGGTGGCATGAAGGTGTTCAACGAGATGCTTAATGCCCACAAGGAAAAGCAGGAAACAGTATTCTCCGGCGCAGATGCTTTCCGTTTGTATGACACCTATGGCTTCCCGGTGGACTTGACCAAGGAGATGGCGGAGGAAGCCGGTATGCGCGTGGCAGAGGACGAATTTGCCCGCCTGATGCAGGAACAGAAAAAGCGCGCCAAGGAAGCCCGCAAAGCGCTGGGCGATCTGGGTTGGGCAGGTATTGAGTTCGGCAAAGAGGTTCCCGCAACTGAATTTGTGGGCTATGACTGCCTGACAAGTCAGGCCAAAGTGGTCGCGATTATCTCACAGGGCGAGCTGTGCGGCACCGTATCTGCCGGGATGGACGCGATCGTGGTGCTGGATGCAACGCCGTTCTATGCGGAAATGGGTGGCCAGGTAGCAGACCACGGCACGATCACAGCTGAGGGCATGGAATTTACCGTCACAGACGTGCAAAAGAACAAGGGCGGCAAGTATATGCACTATGGCAAGGTCGCTTCCGGCGAGATCAGCCTGGGCGATATTGTCACGGTAACGGTTGACAAAGAGCGCCGCAATGCCATCCGCCGTGCGCACACGGCAACGCATCTGCTGCAAAGCGCACTGGAAAAGGTGCTGGGCGATCACTGCCATCAGGCCGGCTCTCTGGTGGAGCCTGATCGTCTGCGCTTTGACTTCACCCATTTTGCTCCGCTGAGTGCAAAGGAAATGGCCGCGATCAGCCGGGCCGTTGTGGATTCCGTGCTGGATGGCTTGGACGTGGAAACCATGGTGCTGCCGATCGATGAGGCGAAAAAGCTGGGCGCAACGGCACTGTTTGGCGAAAAATACGGCGATACCGTGCGTGTTGTGAAGATGGGGGATGTTTCTCTGGAATTCTGCGGCGGCACGCATCTGGACAATACGGCAAAGGTCGGTATGTTCCGCATTATCTCGGAAGGCTCGGTTGCTTCCGGTGTGCGCAGAATTGAAGCCGTTACCGGTAAAGCACAGTGGCAGCAGACAGAGCAGTTCTGGCAGACGTTGCTGCAGCTGGCAGAGGTTGTGAAAGCACCGACGCCTGCGGATCTGCTGCAAAAGACAAAAGCGATGGTAACGGAAATGCGCGAGATGCACCAGCAGATCGAAAAGCTGAAGGATCGCGCAATGGCCGGTGAGATCGGGCAATTCCTGGTATCTTCCAAAGAGGTTGCCGGATTGCACGTGATGACTGCGGTGCGCAATGACCTTGAGGTGCAGGATCTGCGCAAGTTCGGCGATATGCTCCGCGACCGCGACAGCAAGATCGTTGCGGTATTGGCCAGCACGCATGGCGAAAAAATATCCATTCTGGCGGTCTGCGGCAAGGAGGCTGTGGCCAAGGGGGTCAAGGCAGGACTTCTGGTCAAACAGGTCTGCGCCATCTGCGGTGGCAGCGGCGGCGGCAAGCCGGACTCTGCAATGGGCGGCGGCAAGGACGCATTGAAGCTGGACGATGCACTGGCAGCAGTGGACGATTACGTGATGGAAAATGCCAAATAAGGAGAATCAACAATGAAAGATTGTCTGTTTTGTAAAATTATCGCGGGAGAAATCCCGTCCGCAAAGGTCTATGAGGACGAAAGCTGCTACGCATTTCGCGATATCCAGCCCATGGCACCGACCCATTTTTTGGTTGTGCCGAAGACGCACTTGGCTTCCGTGAATGATTTGACGCCGGAAAATGCGGCTGTGGTTGCGCATATTTATACAGTGATTGCCAAGCTGGCGAAAGAAATGAATTTGCAGGGCGGTTACCGCGTAGTGACCAACTGCGGTGAGGATGCCGGACAAACGGTACACCACCTGCATTTCCACGTACTGGCGGGGAAACAGCTGGGGAGCTTTGACTGATTTACACCGTAAATTCTACTTTTTAAATTGAGCAACAAAAAGCGGGTGCTGCATCCAAAAAATGCAGCACCCGCTGTGATTACAGAATAGATTTTAAATCTGACAGAGCGTGGATTTCCCAGTCAGGAATCAGCTCTGCACGCGGTGGCTTGTGATGTGGGTTGAACCAGCAGGTTTTCATGCCGGCTTGCTTGCCGCCGAGGATGTCAGAGGTCAAGCTGTCGCCGATCATCACAGCTTGTGACGGGTCAAAATCGGGAATTTGGCGGAAGCAATAGTCAAAATATTCCTTCTCCGGTTTGTGATGGCCGGAATCCTCGGAAATAAAAATCCCTTGAAAATAATGCCCAATCCCGGCGCTGGCCAGGCGCGAATATTGGGTGTCCGAAACGCCGTTGGAGGCCAGATACAGGCGGTATTTGGGCGCCAAATAGGACAAGATATCTTCGGCACCCTCCACAAAATAGTGTCCGATGCCAAGGTAGCGGCGGTATATCGTTTCACATTGGATGCCGGGGACATCAATGTGCATTTCGCGGAACAGCAGATCAAAGCGCTGAACCAGCAGCGTATCACGCTCAATTTCTCCGCGTTCCAGCTGCTCCCAAAGACCAATGTTAATTTCAGAATAGCGACGTAAAAGCGCCGGAGTCGGCTCTACACCGACATCGCGGAATGCTTTTTGCACGGCAACGTGCTCGGCTTGCCCAAAATCGAGCAAGGTATCGTCCAGGTCAAAAAATATATCTCTCATGGTTTCCGTAACTCCAAATGCATTTGATTGGCGATCGACGCAAAAGCGGCAATGTCCAGCGTTTCCCCGCGCACGGTTGGATTGATTTCGATGGATTGCAGCAATTGCATGATTTGCGCTTTGGACAGCTCACAAAATCCGGAGGATAATCCATTGGCAAGCGTTTTTCGCCTTTGTGCAAAGCTAGCCTTGACCACGCGGAAAAACAGCGCTTCATCCTCCAACTGACAAGGCGGCTGCGTGCGGCAGTTCAAGTTAATTACGCTCGATGTGACCTTCGGCTGCGGTAAAAAACAACTGGGGGGAACGTCAAAGAGGATTTCCGGCTCTGCATAGTAATTGCAGAACACCGAAAACGCCGAATAATCCGCTGAGCCGGCCTTGGCGCAGATGCGCTGCGCCACTTCCTTTTGCACCATGACAGTGACAGATGCAAACTGTCGGCTTTCCAGAAGGGCAGCGAGGATTGGGGACGTAATATAATAAGGTAAATTGGCACAAGCCATTGGCTTTAGGCCAGAGAAATGTGTTTGAACTAAATTAGCCAAGTCGGTTTTCAACACATCAGCAAACAGTAATGTTAAGTTGTCAAATTCGCCTAAAGTTTCGCTCAAAATTGGACGCAAAGAGGTATCGACCTCCACGGCAACGACTTTTCCCGCCTTTTGGCAAAGCTGTTGCGTCAGCGGCCCAATTCCCGGGCCAATTTCCAATACACCGCAAGTCCGGTCAATTCCGGCATCCTGCACGATTTGCTGCGGAACCCATGCCTGTGTCAAAAAATTTTGCCCCTTGGCCTTGGAAAAATGAAATCCGTGTCGCGCCAACAGGGGCTTGATTTGGTTGATATCGCAAAGATTGATCATGAATCATCACCGCCAATTTATATTGTAACAGAAATGCAGCGTCCCGTCAATGCGCAAAAAACCAACAAATTCTAACTAATTTTGCGGATATCCTTTCATTCTCCGCAAACACTACGCAAAAGGGGGAATTATTTTGCGATTGACAAACAAGGAATATCAAACCTACGTTGCCTCAATTTCGCCCAAATCACCAATTTTGAAAAATATGCTCAATGCGTTTTGGGTGGGCGGTCTGATTTGTTGTCTGGGACAACTGCTGATGAACGGTTATAGTGCATTGGGCTTGAAAGAGGACTTAGCCGGGACGGCAACCTCGGCATCGCTGATTTTTTTGTCTGCACTGCTCACGGGACTATCTGTCTATGATGACATCGCCAAATTTGCCGGTGCGGGCACACTGGTGCCGATTACAGGCTTTGCAAACTCCATTGCTTCGCCGGCGGTTGAATTCCAAACCGAGGGCGTTGTGACAGGCGTTTGTGTGAAGATGTTCACCATCGCGGGGCCTGTGCTGGTATTTGGAACCTGCGCAAGCGTGGTTTATGGAATTATCTATTATTTGGTGCAGCTATTTTAGAGCGATTGCATGAATGCCGGAGAACGCAGTGTTTTCCGGCATTTTTCAACTTGTGGCTTCCGCCTCTTTTTTTGCTGGAAGGGTTTTCTTTTTTGCACAGTTGTGTTATACTTGGAACAATCATATTCCGAGGTGTGCTATGGAACAAATTATTTCCGGCTATTGCCGACAACTCGATCAGGCCAGGATTGTAATGGTGGAAATTGAACACGGCGAATTGGTGGATGTGGACTGCTCGTTTGAAACCTGCCCCAATGCGGCGGCTTGCCCCATCGGACAGCAAATTTCCGAAGCGCTGCAATGAGCCGAAGCAAGATAAAGACCCTGTTTGCTCTGTACGGGGCCGTTATGTTCTATCTGCTCTTGTTTGGGCGGGCAAGCTGGCGCTCCGGAGCCGTGGATTTGGAGCAGCTAAAGCAGCATATCAACCTGGTTCCGTTCCACACGGTGCGCTATCTGCTGTGGGCTGCCCGGTTTCGCTTGGCAGAATATGCTGACAGCAGCCTTGTGTGGTTCGCCGTCAAAAATTTGGGCGGGAATTTGTTGCTGTTTATCCCGCTGGGCATTTTCCTGCCCACGATTTGGCAGCGGCAGCGGCGGTTTTGGGTCTGCTGTGGGAGCGTTGCGGGGCTGATTTGCGTGATTGAGGTGATTCAACTGTTGACAACAGTCGGCTCGCTGGATATCGATGATTTAATATTTAATGTTGCGGGGGCTGCAATTGGATATGCGATATGGAAACTTATAACACGTTCAAAATGTAGCCCTTGAGATAGAGCGACTGCTCGGCGTTCAGCGCGGCCGGGTGGTCGCGGCTTTGCATCAGGGTTTCGATCAAGCGAACCTGACGGCCGCTGTCGGCAGCGGCTTCCCGCAGCATTTGCATGAATAACTCCGGCGTCATAAACTGACTGCACGAGCAAGTGACCAAGAAACCGCCGGAGCGTACCATTTTCATGCAGCGCAGGTTCAATTCCTTGTAGCCGCGATAGGCACCGTCGAGCGCGCGTTTGCTCTTGGCAAAGGCGGGCGGGTCACAGATGACCACGCCGAATTGGCGTCCGGCTTCGGAATATGCTTTTGCCAAATCAAATACATTGGCCTGTGTACAGGTGATTTTGCCCGCAACGCCGTTGATTTCGGCATTTTGCCGTACCAATGACAAAGCGTCATCGGATACGTCAACGGCTTCCACGGATTTCGCACCATAAAGTGCTGCGTGGATGGAAAAACCACCGGTGCAGCAGCACAAATCCAGCACATCTTGCTCGGCAACATAGGGACGGATTCTGCCGCGATTTTCCTGTTGGTCGAGAAAATGACCGGTTTTTTGTCCGTTGGGAATGTCCACCAGCATCCGCGCGTCATGCTCCCGGATGGTCACGACCGGCGGAACCATGCCGTAGACGCAGCCGGTTTGCAGGCTAAGCCCTTCCTTTTCGCGGACGGGAACATCGTTGCGCTCGTAGATGCCCTTCGGCTGAAAAATTTCCGCCAGCACGTCGACAATTACGGTTTTCCATTGCTCCATGCCAAGACTGACGATTTGGAACGACAGATAATCACCGAATTTATCCACTGTCAACCCGGGCAGACCGTCTGACTCTCCAAAGACAACGCGGCAGGAGTCGGAAAAGCCCAATTGCTTGCGATAATTCCATGCGGCGGCAATCCGTTTTTGCAAAAATGCGCGGTCGACTGTTTCGTTGCGGTCGCGGGTAAGGATTCTCACGCAGATTTTGGATTTGCTGTTAAAAAATCCCAATGCGCAAAAGTGCATCCGGCTGTCCAGAACCTCCACAACATCGCCGTCATGGCACGCATCGTCCACCCAGTCAATTTCATTGTCAAAAATCCAAAGGCATCCGTTGCGGATGTCTTTTTCTTCGCCTCTGTGTAGGCAAACCTGTCCCAATTGCATTGTGATTTCTCCTTGTTTCATGTTTCGATTAAATTAGAAACTCTTAGTATAAACTGCACAAAAGTATGCTATGATATTTTATAATTATATTGTGCCTTTTATCTTGACATTTTAAGCTGGGTTTGTTAAAGTATATATGTAATTATTGATTAGGAAAGGAATGATGTACAATGAAAAGAAAGATTCTTGGATTAGGGGTTGTATTGCTCTTGCTTTTTGGCATAGGCGCAAAGGATAAGCCGACAGTGCCCAGCACATTTGCGGACGATGCTCAAGTAATGGTAGAAGTACCGGA
The DNA here is from genome assembly GCA_945910975.1 of uncultured Clostridia bacterium. Classification (GTDB taxonomy): domain Bacteria; phylum Bacillota; class Clostridia; order Oscillospirales; family Oscillospiraceae; genus JAKSPM01. The sequence goes on from CAMDZY010000065.1 coordinate 6,707, forward strand.
AGAACAGATGGAAGCGTATTTTGCTGCGGAAGGGCTTGACTACTTCGCCTATATGGATTTGGAATCTGCGGGTGCGTCCTTAAAGCCGGTTATCTTGGAGGCACGCCGACGGATTATTCTCAGCTCGTCTTGGGTGGCGGATGAAATTGACGGATGGGTGACCAATCCAGACGGAACCATCGCGGAGGTCGTTCCCCATTTTTCGGAGGTTTTTCCGTCGGATTGGGAATTACCGCCCATGTCCCCAGAGGAGATGGAGGTTGACTTGGAATATTACGGAATCAGTGATTCGTGATGTAACCTTGCAAACCTCGCGGCTTCGGTCGCAATATGAAAATTTTTAATTTAGGCCGGAAAGCAGTTTATTTCTGCTTTCCGGCCTGCTATTTGGATTTAAATATTTTCTTTGCAATCCCGCATTATGCTACTTTATGCGTCGAATGAACGATCACATATGAACTGCCGTGCCGGATTCGCCCTTGACGGCGGCGCCAGCGTTTTCCAGCGATGCAATGATGGCGGTGCCGCCGCTGCGTGCAAAGGAGATGGCAGCCTTGACCTTGGGCAGCATGGAACCGGGGGCGAAGTGGCCTTCTGTGCAATACTGTTCGGCCTGCTCCACGGTCATTTCGTCCAGAGAGGTCTGGTTGGGCTTGCCCCAGTTGATGGCGACACGGTCAACAGCGGTGAGAATCACCAGTGCATCGGCGTGAATCAGTTCAGCCAGCTTTGCAGATGCAAAGTCCTTGTCGATGACAGCGGGTGTGCCGTACAGCTTTCCGTCACGGCGAACCACGGGAATGCCGCCGCCGCCAACGGTAATGACCACATAGCCGTCGGAAATCAACGTCTTGACCATGTTCTTTTCAATGACGTCCACAGGCTTGGGAGAGGGAACGACCTGACGGTAGCCGCGGCCGGCGTCCTCGACCATGGTGTAGCCCTTTTCTTCCGCGATGCGCTGTGCAGTTTCCTTGTCGTAAAAGGCGCCGATGGGCTTGGTGGGATTCTGGAAAGCGGGGTCGTTTTCGTCAACCAGAACCTGGGTAACGATGGTGGCAACTTCCTTGTTCAAGCCACGGCTTGCCAATTCGTTGCCGATGGCATTTTGCAGATGGTAGCCGATGTAGCCCTGGCTCATAGCGCCGCATTCGGGGAAAGGCATATCAGCCTTGATTGCGCCGGCGTCTGCTGCGGTGGACATACCAAGATTGATCATGCCGACCTGCGGGCCGTTGCCGTGTGCAATGACGACCTCGTTGCCTTGCTCGATCAAGTCGACAATGGGTTTTGCGGTTTCCGTGACCAGCTTCAGCTGTTCGGTAGCAGTGTTGCCCAGCGCGTTGCCGCCCAGGGCAATAACAATTCTAGACATATCGAAAAAACCTCTTTATCCTTAGAATAGGCGGAAACCGGAGGTTTCCGCCTTGTATTTTTTTATTAGAACAGCTTCCTGTGTTCGTCGGCAGCGTCCAGCTTCATCAGGGCGTTGACCGGATCCTTTACCTGAGACATGAAGATCATGGCTGCGATGATGTACGGCTTATAGGAAGCCTGCTTGTACAGCGGAACCAGATAACGGTCGAATACGGAGTTGTCCACTTCACCCTCGGGGCAGGACAGGCCGCTGATGTCGGCGGGCAGGCAGTGCAGATACAGTGCCTTGCCATCCTTGGTCAGGCTCATCATCTCTTCGGTGCAAGCCCAATCCTTGTGCTCGGCGTTCTGTGCCAGCAGACGCTGTTCGAGTTCGTCGATACCCTTCTGATCGCCCTTGGAGTACAGAGCGGTGCGTTCTTCCATGGCCTTGAACGGTGCCCAAGACTTCGGATAAACGATATCGGCGTCCTTGAAGGCTTCCTTCATGTCGTGGGTCTTGGTGAACTTGCTGCCGTACTTTTCGCAGTTCTTGCGAGCAATTTCTTCCACTTCGGGGAATACTTCGTAGCCTTCCGGATGCGCCAGGCAGACGTCCATGCCAAAGCGGGTGAACAGGCCGATGACGCCCTGCGGAACGGACAGCGGCTTGCCGTAGGAGGGAGAATAGGCCCAGGTCATGGCGACCTTCTTGCCCTTCA
>CAMDZY010000066.1 GCA_945910975.1 uncultured Clostridia bacterium
AGGGCAACGCCACCCGCGCACAGGTCGCGCAGATTTTGATGATGTTTACACAAAAGATTGCAAAATAATCTCCACCCAGACGCTGCCCCGGAACTTAACCCGGGGCGGCGTCCTTTTTTGAAGAATCCACCGGATAGAAACGGCAATTTGTATGATTTTGTGCTTATTTTTTGTTGAACAAACGGACAAAATGTGTTATAATGCTATGGAAATATAATGGAATAGAAGGTGCACTTTTTATGACTTCAATTGATATTTACTCCGGCTTTTTGGGCGCGGGCAAAACCACGCTGATCAAAAAAATGATTCAGGAAGCCTACGTCGGCGAAAAACTGGTGTTGATTGAGAACGAATTTGGCGAAATCGGCATCGACGGCGGATTTTTGCAGGAAGCGGGCATCCAAATCACCGAGATGAACTCCGGCTGCATTTGCTGCTCGCTGGTGGGTGATTTTGGTCGCGCTTTGACCAAGGTCATCACCGAATATGCCCCTGACCGCATTCTGATCGAGCCGTCCGGTGTTGGCAAGCTGTCCGATGTTGTTGCCGCAGTGGAAAAAGTAACCGGCGAAAATGTACAGCTGGGCAGCCTTGTGACGGTAGTCGATGCCTCCAAGTGCAAGATGTACAGCAAGAATTTTGGCGAATTTTTCAACAATCAGATCGAATCCGCCTCTACTATCGTCCTCAGCCGCACTGGCAACATTGCCGACAGCAAGCTAAACGCCGCTGTTGAACTGCTGCGCGAGCACAACGAAAAGGCCGTGATCATCACCACCCCGTGGGAAGAACTGACCGGCAAGCAGATCCGCGATGCCATGGAGCAGGAACAGACCCTAACCAAGGAGCTGGCCGAACTGGCCGCACACGTCCACCATCATCACGACGAGGAAGAATGTGACGACCCGGATTGCGAATGTCACCATCATCATGACCATGATGAACACCATCATCACCATGACCACGACGAAGAACACCATCACCACGACGGCGAAGAATGTGATGATCCCAACTGTGCGTGCCATCACCACGAGCATCATCATCACCATCATCACGCCGACGAAGTGTTCACAAGCTGGGGTCGTGAAACCACAAAGAAATTCACCAAGGAGGCTCTGGAAGCCGCGCTGAAGGCTCTGGACAGTGATGAAACCTATGGCATTATTCTGCGTGCAAAGGGCATTGTAGCCGGCCAGGACGGCCAGTGGCTGCACTTTGACCACGTCCCCGGTGAAATTGACGTGCGTACCGGCAGCTCCGGTGTGACCGGTCGCCTTTGCGTGATCGGCTCCCACATCCACGAGGACGCCATTGCGCAGCTGTTTGGGCTGTAAGGAGATGTTGCAATGCAAATTCCCGTTTATGCCTTTACCGGTTTTTTAGAATCCGGCAAAACCAAATTCATCCAGGAAACACTGGAAGACCCTCGCTTCAACGCCGGCGAGCGCACACTTTTGCTACTGCTGGAAGAGGGCGAGGAAGAATATGACTTGTCCGCTTATCCTCATAAAACCGTCTATCTGGAAACTGCCGACCAGCAAACCATTACCACCGAGCAGCTGGCACAGCTGCAAAAAAAGCACGCCGCCGAGCGCATTGTGGTGGAATTGAACGGTATGCAGCCCATTGTGGAGTTTTACAACAAGATGCCGGAGGAATGGGTCGTTGCACAAGAGGTCATGTTTGCCGATTCGACCACCATTTTAAGCTACAACGCCAATATGCGCCAGCTGACCTATGACAAGCTGTCCGGTGCAGAATTGGTCGTATTCAACCGGATGCAGAAAAACACAGACATCATGCCGTTGCACAAGCTGGCAAGAAACGCCAACCGGAGGGTTGACATTGTCTATGACTATGTCGATGGCACCACCCATTTCGACGATATTGTCGATCCCCTTCCCTTTGATCTGAACGCACCTGTCGTCGAGATTCAGGACGAAGATTACGCCCTGTTCTATCGCGACATTTCCGAAGAACCAAAAAAATATGACGGCAAAACCGTGAAATTCAAGGCGCAGGTCGCCAAGCTGCGCAAAGAAAAGAGCGGCTATTTTGCCCCCGGCCGCTTTGTGATGACTTGCTGCGAGGCGGACATCAGCTTTATGGGACTTCCTTGCAAGTACGAAAAGAGCAATGCGCTGCACGCACGCGACTGGGTCACGGTCACTGCTACCGTTGCCAACCGCTTCCATACGCTGTATAAGGGCGTCGGCCCCATCCTAACTGCATTGGAAGTTCTCCCCGCCGACGCACCGCAGCAGGAAGTCGCTACCTTTTAGCAGCAAACAATCCGCGGCAATGATATCTTTTATATCATGCACAATTGTCTACAGGGACTGCTCATTTTGCAGCCCCTGTAACAATTTACCTGCCCCCATCGGTCGGACAACACATAAGCTGACAGCACAGAAAAAATTTTTCGTTTTTTTCAAAAAAACACTTGCATTTTGCAAGCAGATGTGATAATATATTTAAGCATTAAAAATGCAATGCGCCGGTAGCTCAGTTGGATAGAGTGACTGGCTACGAACCAGTAGGTCGGGGGTTCGAGTCCCTTCCGGCGTACCATCAAAACAGCCGTTTTCCTCGTGAAAGCGGCTGTTTTTCTAACTTTTTGATGGATTTTTAAAAGGGCAATTCCTCCCTTGGCGCACAAATAATGGCAGTAGGTATTTTGCCCACTGCCAATTTTTATATCCGCTGCGGCGGGCGTGCGCGCCACAAAAAATACGTTACAGGACACAAGCAGCAAGTCACTGCCGTAGGCACTTGGCGAGTGCGCTGCTTAAGTCCGGCAATGTTCTTCCGCGAGAAATAGCTCTGGTGGAATGCGATTCCACCAGAGCTATCTTACATTATCCGATTCTATCAGACAGGTCATCGCCGGAGATGCGATAGCAGAAGCGCATCATGATGGCGGCAACCTGCGCACGTGTCGCGTTGCCCTTGGGATTCAAAATGACATTGGTGCTGGTGGCCATGCCGGAGATCAAGCCTTCAGCCGTTGCCCAAGACAGAGATTCTTTGGCGTAAGCAGATACCTTATCGGCATCCGGGAACGTGCTAATATCATTGTGAGTATAGACGTCATAGTCCTTAAAGCGCGCATAGCGGAAGAAGAATGCTGCGATCTGCTCGCGGGTCACATTGCCGGTCGGATTAAAGCGGTTCTGTCCCACACCGGCAACGATTGCATTCGTGCTTGCCCAAATGACTGCCTTTTCATAATAAGAACCGGCTTTTACGTCCGTGAATGTGTTTTTGCCGGTCGGCTCCGGACGGCCGTCCAGACGCCACAGCACAGCAACCAACATCGCGCGCTGCATGGGCTTTGCAGGCTCGAAGGTTGTATCTGTTGTGCCGGAGAGCAGGCCGCGGGAAACTGCGAAGTCGATTCCTTCGTGCGCCCAGTTTGTGGCAGCAGGTGCGTCCGTGAACTTGGTGCTGGGGCAATTTTCCCCGCCGTCGCATTCGTCACCGGTTGCGGGAATCACCGTCTGCTTTTTCTTGCCGCAGCGCTGGCAAGTCCATTCAAGCAGACCGTTTGTATCTTCCGTCGCTTCTTTCACGATTGTGCCATAGTCCCAGTCGTGACCCAATGCAGGCGTGCGGATTTCTTTTTCCACCTTGCCGCAAATTTTGCAGGTGCGAATCGTTGCATCCGGCGTGGTGCAGGACAGTTCGGATTCCACCGAGGTAAACTCGTGCTGCGAGATTTTCACCTGGCAGCTTGCCTTGTAGTTGCCGGCAGTGGCTGTAATGGTCACCGTGCCACCATAATTGGCCGTAACAACGCCATTGCTGACCGATGCAACTGTGGGATTAGAGGAAGCCCAGACAACCTTATCCGTGCATCCTGCAGGCTGCACTGTTGCTTTGAGCGTCAGTTTCTCACCGGCATGCATGGATGCAGAGGTCTTGTCCAGCGAGATGGACGTTGCCGGAGAAGTGACATTGACCGCGAGTGCTACCTGTTTGCCACCGGCATAAGCTACGATTTTGCAAGAGCCAGGGCCGACAGGCTGGATGTACAAAATGCCGGACAGCGTATCGACCTTTGCTACCTTCACATTGGAGCTGCTTGCAGTAACAGCACGTTGCGCAGTCGTGTTTTTGGGATTGAACGCAACATAGCAATCGTATACGCCATCGCTAACGCGCATATTCTTAGAGCTTACCTGTGCATCCGTTTCCATATCCCGGATGGAGAGGCTCTGCAAGGCTCTGGCGGACTTTGTCAGTTCAAAGGTAAAGTACTGGAACGAGCCATCAATCGGCTGCCACTGGTTATTCACCTTGTTGGCTGTGCCGAACACCAGGTAATAGGTTCCGGCGCCGTTGCCCTTGCTATCCCATGTAACGGTGTACTCGTATAAGTTATTCGTGGCCGGGAACGGATTCAGGACAGTGCCACTGACAAAATTGCTGTCCGCCAGAGAGTTCTTATAAATCTCCACGACGGGCGCCTGTGTGCTTGATCCATAGCAGTCTGCAATAAATTCGAAAACGACCTTTTGCCCGGCGACAGCTGCCATGTTCTCCATAGTGGGAGCCATAATAAGTTCGCTGTAGCTTCCGGCACGCTTTGCAACGTGATGCACGGTTTCCGGTGCGTCCCCCACCGTAGCGGTGATTGCGGCGGTGTTGTCTTCAAGCGCGTTGCCCGCAATTACCGCAAGCTGCTCGTCCTCCGGCGTCTGTGCCGCGACTGCGCCAAGCGGAAGCAGGGAGCAAATCATCAGCAACGCCAACAATAAAGCTGTCATTCTTTTTTTCATTGGTTATCAAATCCTTTCGTCCGTCCGGAAAACAGGAAGCTGCGCTTTTCAGGCGCAAAATGCAGCCGGGCAGCTTTCCTATTTCCACGAGTCCCAATTCTTCTGTGTGATAGCCACATTTTAATTATAATAAATCTGACTATACAATATATAATATATTAGCACAGTTGTTTGCGATTGTCAATCATACACAGATAAATTTTGGGTTGAATTTGTAACCTTTCATGTTTTGTAGGGTTCGGCAAAGCAGAATATTTGCGCCGAAGCATCTGACGCATTGTTACAGGTCGTCCGCGTCCTGTACCGGCACTTCGTCTTTATCGCGAGGTTTGCCGGTGTAGCTGCCGTTTGGGTCAGTCTTGCTGGGCGGTACATTGACGATTTTTTGCACAGGATTTTGTTTCATTTTTCATCCCTCCACGGAGCAGTATGCGCCGGACGCATCAAATTATGTAGTCAACGGCAAAAGCTCCGCGCCAATTCCAATTGCCAGACAGCAGCTGTACTCCCCTGCCACGCCCAGCTTTTCCCGCAGTGTCCGGCCTGTATCAAAAAAGTAAAAATCCTTCCCCGCCTGACCGGTGATGCACAGGGCGTCGGTATTTTTATGTTGGAACCGCCCCGACACATCCTCCGAGCATGGATGCCGTTTTCCGTCACAGACGCGATAGCGCCAAGGCACGACCTCCAAACACCAGCGGTCAGGGTATTTTTCCTGCTGGGCCGCGCAGAACTGCGCCCAGCAGTTGCACGGCGCTCCGCTAATCAGAACCAATGCGCTCGGCACACTTTCCGCATACGTCGGCGGCACGATGATTTTAGTTTCGTTCAGGGCGCAGATTTCCTGCAAAAACTGCGCGCAAAGCGGGTGGTATGTCCGTTCAAAGTCGAACACAACGCGTTCGATTCGGTTTTCCCCCAGCAGGCGCAGCAGCGACTGTGCATAATGCCCCGACACCCGCTGCGGAAGTGCGCGGTCATCCACGACCAGCATTTCCGCCGGAAATGGGTCGCGCCAAACCATCTCTTCCTCGCCAAATGTGCAGCCCATCGCTGCAATTGGGTGGGGATTTTTTTGAAATTTAGAAAATTCATCCGAAAAAATGGCAAAATACAGTGGCAGTACCAATTTACAAACCGCCCTTTCGTATGATATAATGATAGCGTATCAAGTACCTCTATAGCTATCTTATGGCTAGGAAAGGCAAGCTATGCTCTCATTTTTACCAAAGGTTATCTTTCCAAAGCTGACCGACCTCCCGCCGGAATATTTGCACGCACGTGGAATTCGACTTCTGATGCTGGACTTTGACAACACCATGCTGCCCTACACCTCCGACATTCCCGACCGGCCGTTGCTGGATTGGCTGCAAACAATGCAGGCAGCAGGGATTCGGCTGTGCATCGTTTCCAACAGCAAACGCCAACGCGTGCCGACTTTTGGCAAAACATACGGCGTCGATGTCGTCACCCATGCTAAAAAGCCGTTTCAGCGTGGGATCCGCGCCTGTCTTTCCCGCTACGGTGTCAAACCCGAGCAGGCCGCGCTCTGTGGTGATCAAATTTATACCGATGTACTGGGCGCAAACTGTGGCAATGTACATTCCATTTTGGTAAAGTCCATTCATAATCACAATATCTGGCTCAAACTCCGTCATGTTACGGAGATGCCGTTTATATTTTTGGCGAAAGGAAGAAAATATCGCAATGAAAAATCTTGACAAGTACCGCTCTTTGCTCGGAAAAACTTACGACGGTCTGCTCCTGACCAGTCCGATCAGCCGGATGTACTGCGCCGAATTTAATGTAGACGAGGGCGTCAGCGTGATTTCCGCGAAAGGCTGCCGTTTCTTTACAGACTCGCGCTACATTGAGGTTGCACAGAAGAATCTGCCCGACTTTGAGGTGGTGATGATTGACCGCAAATACACATATTTTGACGCAATCAACGACGCCATCGCAGATTTTCAGCTGACCACGCTGGGGTATGAGGAAGCGTATCTGACCTGCGCCGAGTTTGCCGATTATCAGCAAAAGCTGCACGCCAAGCTGGTGCCATGCCAGCAGGATATCAACGCATTCCGCGTTGTCAAAGAGCCGTGGGAAATCGAACGCATGAAACAGGCGCAGGCAATTACCGACAAGGCATTTTCCGAGGTCTGTACGCGGATTCACGAGGGCATGACTGAAAAAGAGCTGGCCGCGGAATTGATTTACTGTCTGTATAAAAACGGTGCAGAGGGGCTGTCCTTTGCTCCCATTGTTGCTTCCGGCCCTAACGGTTCCATGCCTCACGCTGTTCCCGGCGACCGTAAAATTCAACGCGGCGACTTCATCACCATGGACTTCGGCGTCATCTATCGTGGCTATTGCTCCGATATGACCCGTACCGTTGCTTTGGGTGAGGTCACAGAGGAAATGCAAAAAGTCTACGACATCGTCCTGCAAGCCCAGCTCGCCGGTATCGCCGCCACCCACGCCGGTGTGACCGGTCAGGCCATTGACGGTGCAGCCAGAAAAGTAATTGCAGACGCAGGCTACGGCGACAATTTCGGCCATGGCTACGGCCACTGCCTTGGCTTGGAAATCCATGAAAGCCCCAACTGCAATCCCTCGAACGACAAACCTATGCCCGAGGGCAGCGTTTCTTCCGCCGAGCCAGGCATCTATCTGCCGGATAAATTCGGCGTTCGCATCGAAGATGTCGTGATTCTGACAGCCGATGGCTGCATTGACATCACAAATAGTCCAAAGAATCTGATTATTTTGTAAGAAATACTTGCAATATCGGCCAGTATCATGTAAAATAAATCAAGATATTGCATAATCCACGGCGATTTCAGAAAACTTATATTATTGGAGGCTACATTTATGGCTACAATTACCGCAGGCGAATTCAGAAACGGTAAAACCTTTGAAATGGACGGCAAGATTTTCCAGGTCGTAGAATTCCAGCACGTCAAGCCCGGCAAGGGCGCGGCTTTCGTCCGCACCAAGATGCGCAACATCATCACCGGCGGCGTCACCGAAACCTCGTTCAACCCCACCGCAAAGTTTGAAGAAGCATTCATCGAACGCAAGAAGATGGAATATTCCTACAACGACGGCGATCTGTACTACTTCATGGATCAGGAAACCTATGACATGGTTCCCATCGGCAAAGAGGTTCTGCCCGATGCCTTTAAGTTTATGAAGGAAAATGAGGTTTGCACCATTTTGTCCTACAAGGGCAATGTATTCGGCGTAGAATGCCCCAACTTTGTTGAGCTGGTCGTCACCAAGTCCGACCCCGCCGTCCCCGGCAACACCGCTACCAACACGCTCAAGCCCGCCACCTTGGAAACCGGCGCAGAAATCAAGATCCCGCTGTTCATTGATGAGGGCGACAAGATCCAGGTCGATACCCGTACCGGCGAATATCTGGGTCGCGCAAAATAATCAAAGTTCACTGCTTGTGTCAGGAAAAGGAGGATTATTATGACTTTGTCAGAAAAAGCTGCCTACCTCAAGGGTCTGATGGAGGGCATGAAGCTCGACACCGAAAAGGACGAGGGCAAAATGATTGCCGGAATTGCTGACCTGCTCGCTGATATGGCGCAAACCGTCAGCGATATTGAGGAAACCACCATTGCCATATCCGATGAGCTTGACGAGATGGAAGACGACTTGGACGCCATTGAGGACTACCTGATGGAAGAAATCGAAGACGACGAGGACGATGACGACGAATACAGCTTTGTCGACGATGACGATGAGGATTTCAATTTTCTGTCGGACGGCGATGAAATGTACGAGGTAACCTGCCCCAAGTGCGGCAAGGTCACACAGTTTGACGAGGATACCCTCCTGTCCGGCAAAAGCATCTGCCCCGGCTGTGGAGAGTCTTTGGAATTTGAGTTCGACGAAGACGACGATCTGTAAAATACAGGCTCTTTGTCAATAGTTGGGGTAATCGAAAAAACAGAAATGTACTACGAGCAG
>CAMDZY010000067.1 GCA_945910975.1 uncultured Clostridia bacterium
CGCCGGTTCAAGTCCGGCCACCAGCTCCATGCATAATTTTTCCATGTGTTGATAATATCAGCACATGGAAATTTTTTATTTCAATTTAGCCAAAACGCAGCTGCGCCCGGTTGGGCAGCAGCTGCGTTTTGGCATGATGGAAATACCGCACGATTCCGGTGTGCAGAATGCGCAGTCCGAAATTTTGTTGGAACGTTCAAAAGCCGCAAGGAATCCGGAAGAATTGCCAAGGGCTTTTAGGTGATACGACTCGGTTTTTGCGAGCAGGCTGTGTGCTGGGAATTGTGAAGTGTTACCTTATAATTCGCAGTTGTTGACGGTTCTTGGGAACGGCAGGACGTCGCGGATGTTGCCCATGCCGGTCAGGTACATGACGCAGCGTTCAAAGCCAAGGCCAAAGCCTGCATGGCGGGTGGAGCCGTATTTACGCAGGTCAAGGTAGAAGCCGTAATCGTCCGGGTTCAAGCCCAGCTCGTTCATGCGCGCAAGCAGCGTATCATAGTTATCCTCACGTTGGCTGCCACCGATGATCTCGCCGATGCCCGGCACCAAGCAGTCCATGGCTGCAACGGTCTTGCCGTCCGGATTGAGCTTCATATAAAACGCCTTGATTTCCTTGGGATAATCGGTCACGAAAACAGGGCGCTTGAAGATTTCTTCGGTGAGATAGCGCTCATGCTCCGTTTGCAGGTCGCTACCCCAGTGGACAGGGTATTCAAACTTATCATTGTGCTTTTCCAACAGCGCAATGGCCTCCGTATAGGTCACGTGGCCGAAGTCCGATTGCAGCACATGGTTCAGTCGCTCGAGCAGGTTTTTATCCACAAACTTGTTGAAGAACGCCATTTCCTCCGGTGCATTTTCCAACACGTAAGAAATGATATACTTAATCATATCCTCGGCCAGACGCATATCGTCCTTCAAATCGGCAAATGCGATTTCCGGCTCGATCATCCAAAATTCGGCAGCATGGCGTGTGGTGTTGGAATTCTCTGCGCGGAAGGTAGGGCCGAAGGTATAGATATTCCGGAATGCCATGGCAAAGGTTTCACCATTGAGCTGGCCGGAAACGGTCAGATTCGTGGGTTTATTGAAAAAGTCCTTGGAATAATCAACCTCGCCGTTTTCCTTGCGGGGCGGATTGTTCAAATCCAACGTTGTTACCTGGAACATTTCGCCTGCGCCCTCGCAGTCGGAACCGGTGATCAGGGGCGTGTGGACATAGACAAAGTCACGTTCGTTGAAGAAGCGGTGAATGGCATACGCAATCAGGCTGCGGACGCGAAACACGGCCTGGAACGTATTGGTGCGGGTGCGCAGATGCGGCACGGTGCGCAAATATTCCAACGTGTGGCGTTTGGGCTGAATGGGGAAATCCGGCGTGGACGCGCCCTCCACCACAACAGATTTTGCCTGAATTTCAAACGGCTGCTGGGCATTGGGGGTTTTTACCAGCGTGCCGGTTACAATCAGCGCAGCGCCGATATTGATCTTGGCAATTTCGTCAAAGTTCTCCATCGCATCGGTGATGACCACCTGGACAGGGTTAAAGAACGTGCCATCGGAGAGCATCACAAAGCCAAAATTCTTGGATGCCCGGCGGTTCCGCACCCAGCCGCCTACCGTAATTTCACGGTCAGCATAGGTATCGGTTGCACGATACAATTCTCGAACACTGATTAAATCCATTTTTATCTTCCTTTCCGGCAAAAGCCGTTTTCTCCAGATTATAGCAGCATGACGCCTGCCTGTTCGCAAATTTGATGGGTGTTTTGATCCCAAATCGACGATTGTACCTCGCCAATGTGTGCGCAGCCCAGCATCAGCATACACAGTCGCGACTGGCCAATGCCGCCGCCGATGGTCAATGGCAATTCATCATGCAAAAGCGCCTGATGGAAAGGCAGCTTGCGGCGATCGTCACAGTGTGCCGCAGTCAACTGCGCATCAAGCGACTGCGCATCGACGCGGATGCCCATAGAGGACACTTCAAAGCTCTGGGAAAGCGTCTTGTTCCAATACAAAATATCGCCGTTGAGCTTCCAATCGTCATAGTCCGGCGCTCTGCCGTCGTGCGGCTTGCCGGAGCGAAGCGGTGCGCCAATCTGCATCAAAAATACCGCTTTATCCTTGTTTTGGCTGACAAATGCCGTTTCTCGCTCCTGCGCAGTTTGCAGCTCCGGGAACATATCCTCCAGCTCCTGCGTGGTGATTGGCAGCAGTCGGCGCGGCAAATCGGCCGAAAGCTGCGGGAACTCGATTTTCAGCGTTTCATTCGTCACGTAAATTGCATTGACGATCGCCTGCACGGTTTGCAGCAAATAGTCGACATTTCGATCCTCGCGGCGGATCACCTTTTCCCAGTCCCACTGGTCAACGTAGACAGAGTGAATGTTGTCAACGACCTCGTCGCGGCGAATGGCGTTCATATCCGTCACCAGCCCCTTGCCTACCTTAAACTGATAGCGCTTGAGCGCCAGACGCTTCCACTTCGCCAGCGAATGAACCACTTGGCTCTCCCCGCCCACATCGGGCACGTCAAAGCCGACAGGACGTTCATAGCCGTTGAGGTTATCGTTCAGGCCGGAATTTTCTTCCACAAACAGGGGCGCGGAAACCCGCATCAAATTCAGCGCGTGCGACAGATTGTTCTGAAAATTTTGTTTGATAAATTCAATCGCGCACTGCGTCTGATAGACGGAGAGCGGATTGTGATAATTTTCAGGAATATAACACTTGCTCATAGTATGACCCCTTTCTGAAATTTGCATATAGAAATATCTAAAATAAAGTATACGGCAATTTTTGGGAATAACAAGTATATTTTTTTCCAAACGGCAAAGACTGGCGGATTCCACCATTTTTGGCATCAATTGTGGAAAAATTTCATGAAAAATGCCTGTGACCTAATCGGACACAGGCATTTTGAAAGTTACTTACATCTTGCCGCTCTGCGCCGGAACAGCGCAGTCACAACGGCAAACAGTGCCAAGCCAAGCACAGCCCCGGCTACCAGATCCAGAACCGCGTGCTGTTTGACAAACACAGTGGAAATGGAGATCAGCACCGCCAAGATACAGCTCCCCACCTTGATCCACTTGCGGCGGATGGTTTTCGTGCGCAGCACTGCACCACAATAGCCAATTGAACCCACAACATGAAGGCTTGGCAGGACATTGGTGTTGGTATCCATGGCATATAAGCCTGCCAGGATTTTTTCAAACACACCGTTCGGTGCATCCAAGGTTGGACGCAAATCCTGCCCGTTTGGCCAGCACAGGTAAATCACCGCGGCGAGCATATAGGCCAGCAGCAAAAAGCACATATATTGCCTGTACCCTTCCCCGTCCTTCACCAGCAGCCAGATGCCCGTACAGAACAGGCACGGAAACCAAAGCAGGTAAAAAATCACAAAAGCAGGCACAAAAGGGATGTAGCTGTCAATTTGGGTTTGCGTTGGAAAATAATGGTCCGTCACCAGCAGCTCCGGCAAAAAATAGGCGAGTAAAATTACGATCAGTGCCAGCGTCCAATAGACGTGACGATTGTTTTTGAGCCAACAAAGCAGTTTGTTTTTCTGATTGTGGTGGGTTGATTGCATAGGATCCCTCACTTACAGAGCAGAATCAGTCGACATCGCGCAAGACTTCCTCCGGGCGCTCATCGAGCACATCGGGATGCTTCAGCAAGCGGCGGAAGTATTTCAAGACCGATGCATAGTAGAATCCGTCCACAGTCCGCTCGTCCAGATTAAAGGAATAGTCAATATATTTCTTCACAACCACCGTACCGTCCGGCTGCAGCTCCTTTACGCGACGTTTTGCGCCAAATGCGCAGAACACAGGCATATTGCCAAAGTCATACAGGTGATGTACGATGGGAGGAATCCCAAGGCTGCCCATGGAGGTGAAGAAAACACTCGAATGGAATGGGCTGACCTCCAGCAGGAAGCCCGGCAGCAGGCCAAAATAATCCAACGTTTTCAGAAGCCAAACCGTGAATTTGAGCAGCACGCCGGGAATAAAGGTCAGGTATCTTGCGACGTTGTCAAAGTCACTATCCAGCGGCGAGTTTTTAATTTCCTCCACGCCTGCATGGAACTTGCGGTACACATCATCCGCCGTATCATACGGCGACAGGTGCAGCTTCATGACAGATTCTGAGCCGGTAGTTGACATTTCCTTTTTGATGGTCATGCAAAATTGAATATCCTCATCTCTGGAAAAGACCTTTTGTCCGGAAATAAAGCGGTTGACGCCGGGATATTTGGCAACGCAGCGGACATAGGCCGCCAAAAACACATCGTTAATGCCAAAGCCATCCAAGCCCTGTGCGCGCTTGCGGCGGACATAGCGCTCCACCTCGGAGATCTCGATGCTGTCCGTGATGCAGTTAGAGGACTCATTTCTGTCCGGCATGATGTACACGCCGATCACGCTGATCGGATCGAGCGAATGCAGCTTCCGTCCATCCGGGCGATCGCCCCAAGTGGGATGATGCTTGCCGTCGGAATGGACTTTGATTGCAAACACCAGCAAAAATCCTGCCAGCAGTTCAAGCATTTCGGCATAGATAAAATAAATGCGGTTTTGGCTTGTTTGCAGCAAATCAGGCTCGAGGAATATCGCCATGCACAAATACAGCAGCGGCCCGCCAAAAATAAGCAGCAAGCCCCAGTCGCGTGCCGTTTTGCCCGCCGTGATAGCGGTGTAAACCACAGCAATGGCGACAAACAGCAGCCAGTTTAAAAGCTGGTAGCCAATTGCTTCGCCCGTGCCGGAAAAAACAATGCCGTCACAGATGCAAAGAATCCAAACAGGAATCGCGGTTTTATAGAATTTCTGATTTGCGTTGGTTAAAATCTGCAGCGCAAACATCACCAGGGCAATCGTCGGCAAGATGACCGCAAACCACATTATTCGACCGCTGACCTCTTCTCCTTTCCAGAAGGTCACAGCGGCAATGCGGACAAATACAGCCCAAAGTAGAAGCAGTGCGCAGATCCATGTCAGCACATTTTTGCGGCTGACGTAATATCTTGTTTTCTGCATAGGGTAATTATACTGTAAATCCCGCGATTTCGCAAGTAAAAAATCAGAAAATCCGATTGCCGTCTACAAATTTTGCATACACATTCCGGTCATCCGCCAGATATGTCATGCGCTCCAGACGTTCATGGAGGTTCAGTTCCTGCGGATGGTCAAGGTTGGCGTCATCGAGAACGACAGCATCCAAGTCATAGCCTGCGTCAAAGCTACCAACCTTTCCAAAGAATGCGCCGCTGCCAACGGTTGCCATGTAGAACGCGCGTTCAAAGGTCAGCGGCTTCACGCTCTCGTCCAGCAGACGCCAGCGCAGCTTGGAGGCCTGGATCGCGTGCATGATTGCACGGAGCATACTCTCGTGACTGCCGCCCGCCATGTCCGTCGCCAAGCCGACCTTCATTCCTTCATCCAAATAGCGGTTGATGGGTGCCACACCGGAGGAAAGGTTAATGTTGGATTCCGGGGAATGGGCAATGAATACGCCGTTTTTGCGAATCAGTTCCGTCTCTGCTTCTCCGGAATGGACGCAGTGCGCCATAATGCAAGGATGGTCGCCGCCGAACATTCCAAAGCTGTCGTAAGCGTCGCCGTAGAATTTGGACGTGGGGCAAAGCTCCTGTACCCAAGCGATCTCGCCGAAGTTCTCCGACAGGTGGCTTTGCACGGGCAGATGGTATTTTTCCACCAGCTTGCGCAGACCGCGCATCAAATCATCCGTGCAGGACGGAATAAAACGCGGGGTGATGATGGGTTTGGTGTGGGGATATTTGTCCGTGGTTTCCTGAATCCAGCGCTCGGTGTCGGCGAGCGAAGCCTCTACGCTGGTTTCACACAGGTAGTCCGGGCTGTTGCGATTCATGTTTACCTTGCCTACATAGGTGCTAAGGCCGGCGTCCTCCAGCTTCTGCATCAAAAGCTCGGTTGCAGGAACGTGGATCGTGCCGAACACAACGGCGCGGGTCGTGGTGCTGCGGCGCAAATGATTGGCAAAGCTGGAATAGGCACGGTCGGCGTATTCCAAATCCGCATACTTGGATTCTTCCGGGAAGGTGTGCGTGTTGAGCCAGTCCAGCAGCTCCATGTCCATGCCCAGCCCGCGGAATGCAAACTGCGGTGCGTGAATGTGCAGATCCGTCATGCCGGGAACGATGATGCGGTCGCCAAAGTCCAACAGCTTGCAGTTTGCATACTGCTCCGGCAGCTGTGCAAACACGCCCCTGGACTTGCCGTCCTCGCAGACCAGATAGCCGCCGGAAACTGTGCGGATCTCATCCACACCGGTGCTATAGCAAATATTGCCCTTTAAAACGTATGTATTCATGGTTTATCCTCCTCATGATCGTTTGGTCAGATTGTATAATTCTATCATATACTTTTTTCTCGCATTTGTCAAGATTGCCCCTGCGGAAGTACGCAGGGGCAATCACAGACTGTCCAAAAAGTCTCGCAGAGTTCGCCGCTATAGCGGCGAATCAAATTCAATCATTTTTTGCGGCGACTGCTCCGCGCTAAGAGCCGCCCTTTGGGCGGGTGTGCGCGTCACAAAAATACCTTACAGGACGCAAACGGCAACTCACTGCCGTAGGCGCTTGGCGGGTGCGCTGCTTAAGTCCGGCAATGTTTTTCGACAGGCTGAGGGGCAATTCAGCCTATTTCAATTGATCAAACACAGGTTTCAGCGACTGATACTTGCTGTAACTGGAGCCGGCATTCCATGTGATAAAGCCGCCGGTCAGGCCGTTGTCCATCAGGGCATCGATTTCAGCCTTGACCTCCGTTGGGCCATATTCATTATATGGTGGGTGGATGGCATCATATGCCTGGATCCATGTGCGCACGATGGCAGGTGTCGGGATCTCGCTTTGCCGCGCAACCACGCCCTTTGCCCAAGTATCCAATGCATCATAGGGCTGTAGCCATGGCACATAGTCGCCATACGGCTCATAGTGGTCGGGGTATGGCATTCCGCTGATGACGTCCACCACATTGCTGATAGCCGGGAAATACTGCCCATAGGACGCCACATAGGGGTTGGAAGTTTCACCGAACACGTCTGCCGACACATAGACATCGCACGCATGCAGCACATCACAGGCATACATTAAAAAGCGCTGCACGGCCTGCGCCTTGGTTTCGCCAAATTCATTGTGATAATCAATATTATCCGTTGAATCGTAGTCATAGGTTCCGTCCGGAAAGCGGACATAGTCGAACTGAATTTCATTGAAGCCAAACAGCTCGACCGCTTCTTTGGCAAGCGCCGCCTTATACTCCCATGCGTAACGCGAATATGCGCTTGGCCAATACATTCCGGATAGCTCCAACGGCTCGCCGCCGGCGTCAGCGATCGCGTGTTCCGGGTGATCTTTGGCAAAAAAGTAATCGTTAAATGCCGTGATGCGGCCAATCACATAAAAACCGCTGTCCTTCAGTTTCTGAACGGCCGCTCCAAATTCCTCCTGCGTATTGATGGCATTTTCATTTGCACTGGGAGAATATGCCGCAAGCACATCCGATGGATATGACACCGAGCCGCCGTCCATGATGTCCACGACAAAGGCATTGATTTTGGTCGATTTGGCAAGCGCGATGTATTCGTCGATCAGTTCCATTGTGTCCAGATCCGAGTTGAGGTAGAGCGTGTAGCAGCGCTCCGGCATGGGGTTGCTCTCCGATTCGAGCTTTTGACGGGGGTAGAAATCCAAGGTGCCGGCCTTACCGCCGCCGTACAGATTGCCGCGTCCGAGGTGGTTCGCGCCCGTACCGGTCTGGTCATAGGGAAGATTGGCCTCGTCTTCATCCTGCGTGAAATAATACGGCGGCAGATAGCCCACCTGTGTTTGCGTCTGCACGCGGTACATATGTACGCTGCCATCGGCATTGAGGCGGTCGCAGCCAAGAATCTTGACCTGCTCCCCTTTTTCTGCCAAACCCAAAAGCTGCAAGCTTTCCGGGTCAGCGCGCAGGCTCTGCGTTGTTTTCACCAGCATGGAAAATTCCGTCACGGCGGACTGCTCATCCTCCGCCAGATTGTCCTCAGACAGATATTGCTCGTCATTTTCGATCAGGGGATAATATTTTTTGCCATCCAACGTGATACCGTCATCCATATCCAGCGCGATCTGCGTTCCGCGGATGATGGTGTCTGTCTGCTTGCCGTCCTCGTCATAGACCGGAACGGTATTTTCTGTCCCCGCTGCGTAAAACACGCCGCTTTCAACGCCGGGCTTTGCCGCTTCTCCTGTGGCCTGCGTACTTGGCGCATCCCAAGTCACCGGTTGATGCTCCCGGTTCACAAAATACCGCACCGTGGCAAACAGCACGATCACCGCCATAACACCCAAAAGCCAGCCCTTGCTGTGCTTCTTTTTTGTGTTCACAGCCGGCAACTCCGTGTCCGGCTGCGATGCAGAATGTTCCTCCGGCTGTGCGGGCAGCGGATCGGTTGAAGGTGTCTGCTGTCCCCGGAATTCTTCTTGACTCATGATAAAATCCTCGCAATTTTGTTCATTTCCTGGGAATTATGCGAGCATTATGCTACATTATGGGGCAACTATCCACTGTTTTTTGTGTTTTTTCCTACTACGAATGTCC
>CAMDZY010000068.1 GCA_945910975.1 uncultured Clostridia bacterium
GCGGCCGCGTGTGTGCTGCTGGAGGGGGGCTATCGCAAGCTGATGAAGCTGGATCGTACCGTGGGCGATTGCTCGGCAGTCGTGACCGGCATTTTGATTGCTTTTGTATGTCCCGTAACAATTCCCTACTGGATGATTTTCATCGCCGATGCCTTTGCAATTTTGATCGTCAAGCAGCTGTTTGGCGGCATCGGGCAGAATTTTGTCAACCCGGCACTGGCGGCACGTGCAATTCTGCTGGTTTCCTGGCCGGTTGCGATGACAACATGGGTGCTGCCGGATTCTTGGGTCGGCGTGTTCTCCACGGCGGATGCCGTCACCGGCGCAACGCCGTTGGCTGCGCTTCACGAAGGCTCGATGGAAGGACTGGATTTGCTGCAAATGTTTTTGGGCAAAACCGGCGGCTGCATCGGCGAGGTTTCGGCGCTTTTGCTGCTGCTTGGCGGTGTTTATCTGCTCATCCGGCGCGTGATTTCGATCCGCATTCCGCTTTCATTCCTGCTGAGTGTTGCGGTTTTGACCTTCCTTTTCCCGCGCGGCGGCAGTGACTTTACATATCGCCTGAGCTGGATGGCAGCACAGCTGCTCAGCGGCGGCCTGATGCTGGGTGCGTTCTTCATGGCAACGGACTATGTCACATCGCCGGTGACCAAGTGGGGACAAATCATCTTCGGCATCGGCTGCGGTGTAATTACGGTTGTAATTCGCTCCATCGGCGCTTATCCGGAGGGCGTTTCCTTCGCAATTTTGATTATGAATGTCTGTGTCGGTATGCTTGACCGTGTGGGCAGACCCCACCGCTTTGGCGTAACGGGAAAGGAGGATGCATGAAAGGCAATCCAGTAACCTATGTGCTCCGACTTGGCTTGACGCTGCTTGTAATCACTGCCGTGGTGGCGGCATTGCTTGGCGGCGTAAATGCCATTACCGAGGACAAAATTGCAACAATCAAACAGGAAAAATCCAACGCCGCCATGGCGCAGGTTCTCTTGGCCGAGGAATACCAACCCGTTGACGTACCTGCCAATCATCCGCTTGTCATAGGATTATGGTCGGCGGACGACACAGGTTATGTTGCCGAGTGTGTGGTTACCGGTTCGCAGGGCGAGATTGACCTGATGGTCGGCGTGGACGCAAGCGGCAAGGTGACCGGCGTGTCCATTGTGTCCATGTCGGAAACCTCCGGCCTGGGTGACAATGCGAAAAAGGACGAATGGCGTGCGCAGTTTGTGGGCAAGGGCGAAGTGACCGTGGATAAGAAGGGCGGCGAGATCGAAGCGCTGACCGGTGCCACCATCACCTCCAACGCCGTCTGTGAAGCCGTAACCGATGCGGTGCGTTGTGTAGAGGAGGTGCTGTCATGACATTCCGCTCTCAACTCAAAGACGGTCTGCTCCGCAAAAATCCGGTGTTGGTGCAGCTGCTCGGTATGTGCTCCACCATGGCCATTACCACCACGTTGTTCAACGGCATCGGCATGGGCTTGTCCGTCACGGTGATTTTGATTTTATCCAATGTCTTCATTTCTGCGCTGCGGAAAGTCATTCCCAATAAAATCCGCATTGCAGCGTACATCGTTATCATTGCCGGTTTTGTGACAATAGTCGATTTGCTGCTGCAAGCATTCATTCCCGCCCTGTCGGAAAATTTGGGCGTGTTTATCCCGCTGATCGTGGTCAACTGCATCATTTTGGGCAGAGCCGAAGCGTTTGCGTCCAAACACAATGTCTGGCAGTCGGCGCTGGACGGACTGTGCCAGGGCATCGGCTACACGTTGGCACTGGTGATCATGTGCCTGATTCGTGAATTGATCGGAAACGGCACCATTGCCGGCGGCTTCTCTTTTATCAACGGCGGAAACGGCATCCGGATCGTACCGGAAGCGTACCGTATTTTGATTTTCGCACTGCCCGTGGGCGGCTTCCTGACATTGGGCTTTGTGATTGCGGGCAGCCAATGGCTCAGCCGCAAGCTCGATGAAAAAGCAGCGAGAAAGGAGGCGGAGCAGCAATGATCGGTAAATTATTTACGATCGCCCTCAGCGCGATTTTGGTTGAAAACTTCATTTTCTCGCAATTTTTGGGGATTTGCCCCTTTATGGGCGTTTCCAAAAAGCCGAACACGGCACTGGGCATGGGCTTTGCCGTTACCTTTGTGATGACGCTGGCATCTGCTGCAACGTGGGCAGTCAACCAATATCTGCTGGTGCCGCTGAAGCTGGAATATATGCAGACGGTTGCGTTTATTCTGGTGATTGCCGCGCTGGTACAGCTGGTGGAAATGTTCCTGCAAAAGTCGGTTCCGGCGCTGTATCAGGCGTTGGGCATCTACCTGCCGCTGATTACGACCAACTGCGCCGTGCTGGGCGTGGCGCTGTTGAACATCCAAAAAGGCTACTCCTTTTTGGAATCGGTCGTCTATGGCTTTACCGGCGGTCTTGGCTTTTTGCTTGCCATTGTGCTGTTCTCGTTTGTGCGCGAGCGCATTGACCACTGCGACTGCCCCAAGGCGTTCCGCGGCTTCCCCATCGCGCTGATCGCAGCAGGACTGGTGGCGCTGGCCTTTATGGGCTTCAGCGGGATGTCCATCGGGTAAGGAGGAAATTGCCATGGAAGGAATTTTATATGCCGTATTGGTACTGGGCGTCATGGGGCTGGTGTTCGGACTGGTACTTGCTGTCGCATCCCGTATTTTTGCAGTGAAAACCGATGAACGGCTGGAACCGCTGGTGGAAGCGCTGCCCGGCGCCAACTGCGGCGGCTGCGGCTTCAGCGGTTGCAGCGCCTATGCGCAAGCGGTGCTGGACGGAAAGGCAAAGGTCGGCCTGTGCGCCGCCGGCGGCGATGCTGCTACCCAGCAAATGGCGAAGGTGCTCGGCATCGAAGCCGAAACTGCGCAGCGTCAGGTCGCACTGGTAAAATGCAGTGGGTATGATGCAAAGGTAAAAGGATATTATGACGGATTGCAGGACTGTCTGGCTGCCACAAAGGTTGCCGGGCGCGGCCCTCTGGTGTGCAAATATGGCTGTCTGGGCTTTGGAACCTGCCTGTCTGCCTGCAAATTTGACGCCATTCACATTGAAAACGGCAGAGCAAAGGTCGACCCGGAAAAATGCACCGGCTGTATGGCCTGCGCCAAGGTCTGTCCGCGCAACGTGATCGTGCCTGTTCCCTACAGCGCCGATATTGTGGTGGCGTGCAATTCCAAATCAAAAGGCCCCGCCACCCTGCGCGGCTGTGATGTGGGTTGTGTGGGATGCAGCAAATGCGAGCAGGTCTGCTCCTACGACGCCATCCATGTGGAGGGCAATCTCGCCATGATCGACTACGACAAATGCGTTTCCTGCGGCCTGTGCGCCGACGCCTGCCCGCGTCACCTGATTTCCGACTCCAATCTGCGCCACGACATGGATCTGGTTGCGCCGCGATAACCCGCCAAATAAAAATGCTGCACCGAGCAATTGCGCTTGGTGCAGCATCTTAGAATGTTGAAAAAGCCTCGCAGAGTTCGCCGCTATGGTGGCGAATCAAATTCAATCATTTTTTGCGGCGGCGTGTACGTCACAAAAAATACATTATAGGACGCAAACGTGCGAGTCAAGTGCCGTAGGCACTTGGCGAGTGCGATGCAGCGTCCGGCAATGTTCTTCCGCGAGGAAGAACTCTGTCGAAAAACAAAGTTTTTCGACAGCTTGAAATGTTGCACCGAGCAATTGCGCTTGGTGCAGCATTTTTATGCCATGCTGCCGATGCAAAGTTTTGCATCGGCAGCACATATTTGTGGCTTTACATCAGCGGTTCCATGGACAGAACCGGGTGGTTCTTTTCGGTCAGGAAGTCCATCAGGGCATCACATTCGGTGCAGATGGTTTCGTCTGCGACCATGTCGATGAAATTGTCGATGCCGTAGAGTTCCTTTGCCGTTTTGTTCAAGCGTTCTGCAACGTCGTCTTTCAATTCCTTGGGCATCCAGACGATGCGTTCAATGCCGCCCTCGGCGTAGATGAACTTTTTGGAGGAAATGAAGTGGCGGCCGTGACCCATATAACCTGGGGTCTGCACACCACCGCCGGTGCAGGAAGCCAGTTCGCCAAACGTCATGCCGGCGGGCGTCATGCCCTTGTATTCGCGGTTGACCACGATAAAGCCGTTGGACATCGGTTCGATGCCGCAGATGCACTCGAAGCAGCCGCAGGAGGTCATCGGGTCTTCCAAGATGGAATACAACGTGACATTCTCAACGGCGCCGTGGGTTGCTTCTGTAATGGCAGCGTTGACGGTTTCGTAGCGGCCGGTGCGCTCGTCGATGCAGTTGGTTTTCATGATGGGCTGGCAGGGGCCGTTGGGGTTGAGCTCGTTTGTCGCTTTTGCATCCAGCCAAGACACGGCGCCGCACAGACCCAGACGTTCCGGCGTGACCACGCAGCAGTGTGCCGGCGCAAAGGACTGGCAGAGGATGCAGGTATAGAAACGGTCGACCGCTTCGTCGGTCATGGATGCAAGACGGTCATCGCGGAAGTTATAGCGCGGCATGGCCACGTTGTCCAGCAAATCCTGCACTTTTTCCTTGTCAGTGATCATTGTGACCTGGCATTTATCGACGACTGCGTCAAATTCGTCCATAATCATATGGTACAGAACCTCGGCGAAGTCCTTCAGGCGCAGACCCTTTTCATAGGCATCGTTGTTGATGCGGATGCGGATCTGGTTGCGCTGGCCGGTGTGCATGACGCCTTCCATATAGTTGAACCACGCATGGATTTTGCGTTCGATAACGGATTCAAAGTCGGCCTGCATTTTCTTGCCTGCGACTTCAACATAAGTTGCCAGCGCAAATTCCTTGCCGGCGTCCAGATCATCGCCGATGATGGTGATTTTGTGATCCTCAATCTCGTCCATTTCGCGCATCAGCACCAATTCGGCTGTTGGATTCTTGCCCGACCAGAATTCATTGTGCATATCGGCCTTACGGATGATTTCGCCCTCAAATGCAGCGGCAAATGCCACGGGGATGGGCAATTCTTTGGATTTAATCTTGATATTGCGCAGCTCGAGCGACTTTTTGACGGTTTCTTCATGGTCAAGTACGGATTCCAGCGCGCCCGGCACCTGATTTTCGCCCAAATCGATGTCCACCACAACCGGGAAGCCCAGCGCGATGGCACCGGCACCGGCGGAAACGACAACACTGTCGATATTGCCGAAGGTGTTGACGAATGCGGGCACGCGCTCCTTGGTGTACTTCAGCAGACCTGCCAGATCGCCGGGCTGGACGTTGCCGAAAATCAGTGCCGCACGGATGGCAACGGTGACAACGTGGATGACGGAGGTAACATCGTGGCCGAGCGGGATCACGCGCAGCTCCAAGCCCATTTTCACGCCCTCATCGGCGCACTGTTCAATCACATCGCCAATCATAAAGGTCATAATGCCCTTGGACTGATAATCCTTGACCACTTTGGCGACTGCTTTGGGATCGTCCGCTTTGCCTAAGACAACTGCCACGCCGGGGATATCGCCGGTGACCAGCGGAACGCCCAGAGAACGGATGATGGGATCCGGCACAAAGCCGATGCCGGCAACGCGCGCTTCCTCATAAGTATCGCGGGGTTCGACAAATTTCAAGCCCTCAATAATTTCTGCGCCGACTGCGGTTGCCAAGCCGGCATTGAGCGCCTGTCCCAAGTCCTCCTGATTGGTAATCAGCGACTTCAAAACGCCCACGCAGGCGGGCAAATCGCCGAGCTTTGCGACCTTCACGCCGGTCGCGGCATAGATGGTGGGGAAGAAATATGCCGTATCGGGGAACGCGATGGGATGGTCTGCGCCGTATTTTGCAATTGCATCATTGACGGCGCCCTCGGTCAAGCCGGCGACCGCGTTGGAGCCGCCATAAATTAAATCGGTTAATACACTCATGATAAACTCCTCCTATAATCATATTGTATCAATAGATCGGCGTTTCAATTGCCGAAAATTGGGGTGATTTCGGCAGAAAGTGTGCGCAAGCAGGTACCCACAAAAAGCGGGCACCTGCTCAATTTGCTTAGACTTCCAGATAGGAGTCGGAATACAGTTCGTTATTCTTGAAGATGTCGCAGGACTTGATGGTTTCCATCAGGCGCAGGTCGTTGGGGTTGACAATGGCGGAAGTCAAGCCTTGCATCATTGCCATAGCGACCAGAGCGGAGTCCATGATCGGGCGCACGGCCTTGGGTGCGCCGTTAGAGTTGTTGGACAGACCACCGGTGGACTTCAAGCCTTCGTCGGCGAACATCTTGATGGCGTTTAGAACGTCCATCTGCTTGTCCTGCATACCCTTGACGACCAGGAACAGCGGGTCGAACCACAGGTCGGTGGCTTCCATGCCCAAAGACAGGCCGCGTTCGAGCATATGGTGGCAGTGCATCATGCGCTCTTCGTTGTCCTTTGCAATGCCGTCGGCGGAGCAAAGGGCGATACAGATGGCATCGTTGGCGGCTGCCAGGTCGATGTTGGAAATACGGGAACCTGCGTCAGCAGAGTTGACGATGGGCTTGCCGTTGGTGCGATTGTAGACCGCGATACCGGCTTCGATGGCGCGCTTGTTGGCGGTGTCGAGTGCCAGAGGTACGTTGTTGAAGTTTTCCTGCAACAGCTTAACTGCCCAAGTCATCAGCTCGGGGCCGTTGGATTCGGCAGGGCCGATGTTGACATCCAGATAGGTTGCGCCGGCCTTGATCTGCTCGGCAGCACGCTTCAAGATGGGTTCGGGGTTCATGGTGTTCATGGCCTCGCGGATGACCGGGGAGATGCAGTGGATGCGTTCGCCGATGGTGACGAACTTGGGAGATTCCGGATCGCGCTGCTTGTAGGTAACGCCCATGTCCACGACCTTGATTTCGGGGATGGATGCAGCGATCTTGACAAAGTCCAGCGGTGCGTTGGCATCGACGACCTGCTTCTTTTCCTCGGCGGGCTTCTTTGCAGCAGCCACTGCGGCAGCAGCCTTCTCATGCTCGCCGTCCTTCAGGAACTTGACGATCTCAACGGCTTCGCGCGTGCCCACAACAACGTTGAAATCAGGCAGCTTGTCCTGAATTTCGCCCTTCATCACGGCAACCTTGCCGGGGATGATCAGGGTGCGGGACTTGATCTTATTGGCGATGTCCAGCCGTTCAAAGGTCTTTTGCACGGTGCTGGAGGAGAATTTGCCCGCTGCCCAAGCGGTCAGAACGGACATACCGGAAGCGTCGGTGATGACCAGATTGACCGGCACTTTGGAGCGCTCGATTTCGCCGGAAACAAGGAAGTAGGTCAGGGCGAAGTCGACCGTCATCATGATGGGAGAATTTTCATCGGCACCGTTCATCGGGTAGATGCCCTCGTCGACCTTCATAGGCTTCTGGGGGTCGGTGAAGATGTTCTGGCGCAGGCCGTACAGCGGCAGCGCTTCTGCGTAGGTCATGCTTTCCATGACGATCAGGGAGCCGTATTTCAGCGTGAAGGCAGCAGCCAGAGCGGTTTGCAGATGGATATCGCCTTTGGCGATTTTTGCCAGATTCACGATGGAGGGATAGCCCATCGTGCGGTCGCCGTCCTTGATGGCGGAGCGACGCGCGAGGACTGCGTTTTTAAAGGTTTCCTTGGCGGTAGCTGCGGTGCAGTCGATGACCAGCTTCTTGTTGCCCAGCTTTTCCAGCGCGGCAACGGTGTCGTGGATTTCCGCCAGATCGGCGCCCTTTACACCCAGTACGGCATTGTTCATGACAACGGCGTTGAGTGCTTCGTAGTTATCCTTCGTTGCGCCGTTGATGATGACATCCTTGGTGATTTCCAAGATGGCCTTGGCGCTTTCCGTGCATTGGGTATCCACCACCGGCAAACGGTTGGCAGCGACAACCTTACGCACCAGCGCACAAACGGCGTCGGTACCCTCGGCATCATCTTCAATCATCACGGCTTCTACGTATTCGCGTTCGCCAATTCGCTCATAATCAACCTTAGCCATATCCGCCAGCTTTGCATCTGCTTCGGCTTCCGTCATGCTGGCGCGGAGGGTAACTGCATACAGGTTGCGGGAAACGAACGTCTTTTCGTGACGGAACAGAACGGTTTCGCCGCCCATTTTATGTCCGGCAACTTCAACGGTTTTCATGGGGGGAGCGGTCGCTTCGCTGAGCAGAGCAATCGCCTGTTCGCTCATGTACGGGCACTTGTCGATGGGCAGAGCGCCTGCTGCGACCTTCATGCAGAATGCCATGCAGGTGGGGCTGCCGCATTCTTTACAGTTTTTCTTCGGAGATAATTTGAAAATGTCAAGACCTTTTACTGCCATGATAACGTCCTCCCTTCCTTAAACCAACGCATGGATCATTGCGGACACGGCCTTGATTGCAGCCGGGTGACGCATGATAACGGCATCGGAGCCGCCCGTCAGGGCAGCGGATGCGGTGGTGATTTCCATTTCGATGCCGCGCTCTTCCTGATTGCCCCTTTGGGGCTATTCCCTTCCGGGCAGGCCGCCTCCTGAATGGGGGTAATGCGCCCGCCGTCGTTCTGCACCTTCACGCCGCTTTGATCCTGCCGGGTGCGGGTGGTGCAGGTCACATGGCTCACCGCCGCGATGGAGGCC
>CAMDZY010000069.1 GCA_945910975.1 uncultured Clostridia bacterium
AGCGATGGTGACGAAGCACTCGGCGTTGTTACGGTCTTCCTGGGAGGGGTTGACCAGATACATGCCATTGACATAGGCGACATTGGTGGTCGCAGTGGGGCCGTTCCATGGGATGTCAGAATAAGCCATGACCAGGGACGAGCCGATGGAGCAGACGATTTCAACCGGGTTGTCAAAATCCTGCGCCAGAATGGTGTTGGTGAGCACCACATCGTTGCGCAGCTCATCGTCAAACAGCGGGCGCATCGGGCGGTCGATCAGCCGGGAGATCAGGATGCCGCGCTCGGAGGGGCGACCCTCGCGGCGGTTAAAGCTGCCGGGAATGCGGCCGACGGCGTACATTCTCTCCTCGACCTCGATGGTCAGGGGGAAATAGTCGATGCCGGACTTAGGGAGCGGAGAAGCCGTAGCCGTGACCAGCACGACCGTATCGCCGTAGCGGCAGATGGCTTCCGCGTTCGCAAGCTCTGCAACCTTGCCGGTTTCCACGGTAAAGCTGCGGCCGCCGATCTCGGTTTCAAAGATGTGATGATTGGGGAATTGCTTGTGCGTAATCATGAGGTTACCTCCTTTGTATTTGGCATGGGAGGTTTAGCACTTGAAGCTGCCGCCGGGCTACAGCACCTTCAACTGCTAAAAATTCCCATGCATCATAGTTGCGTTGCTTTGTGAAAATGGGCGACCGGGAGGCCGCCCATCGTGGATGACTTACTTACGGATACCCAGCTTGGCGATGATGGCACGATAGCGGTTAATATCCTTCTTTGCCAGATAGTCCAGCAGGCTGCGGCGATGGCCGACCATCATCAGCAGGCCGCGGCGGGAATGGTTGTCGTGCTTGTGGGTACGCAGATGCTCGGTCAGTTCGTTGATGCGGTAGGTCAGGATCGCGATCTGAACTTCGGGAGAACCGGTGTCGCCTTCGTGTGTGGCGTTTTCAGCCATGATTTTTGCTTTTACTTCCTTGGAAATCATAAAAATGTTCCACCTTTCAAAATATTTCCCACGAGCCAAGAAACAGGACGGCGGAATGCCTTGTTACAAGGTCTTCCCCTGGATCTGAGCGCCGGGGCAGGCTGGGCGCAGAAGCACTCAGCCTATTTATCATATCACAATTATGCCCCTTTGTAAAGGAAAAATTACACAATTTCACTGATTTTTATGTGCAACGCTGTCAATTTCCTGCAGCGCAAAGCGATCAGCCTGGGGGCAGTCGGGGTACTTTTCCCGATCGACCGGACTGAGGAACATTTTGACGGGGCGCGTCCAAAGACTGCCGTCGCCGTACAGCTTGCGGTAAATCACGACCTCCTCGCCGGTTTCGGAGTCGTGCGCCAGCGCTTCGGTCAAATAATAATCGCCCTTAAAATGGCGGTATACACGGTGCAATTTCAATTCCCGCATCATTTTATCTCCTATCGTATAACCCCCGCCAAAAACGGGGAAACTGTTGGCAGAGGAGGGATTTTATGGTAAAAGGAACAACCCGCCAGGTAGTGCTGGTCAAATCGCCGGATCCGCAGCTGTTTGAACAGGCCATTTTCATTCTGCGGGAAAACGCTCTGGAAAATCACGGTGTGAGCGAGGAGGAAATCATGCTTCAGGCGCGCAAAACCGCCGGGACATATATTTCCAACCAGTTGCCCCGCCGGCACAAGGCGTGGCTGAAAAACGGCCTGTGGCTGCTGCTTGGCGCAGCGCTCGGCGCGGTGATCTGCTGCCTTATCCGTATGGGGTGATATAGCGAATGGCGGTGTCTGTTGCAGGGCGGTATTTGATGCCGGACACCACGCCCATTGCAAGGAACATGGTGACGATCGAGCTGCCGCCGTAGCTGAAAAACGGCAGTGTCAAGCCGATGACCGGGAAAACGCCCAGGCACATTCCCACGTTGACGCCGATTTGGAAAATCAGCATGGCTGCGATGCCAAAGCAGATCATGCGGTTCATATAGCTGCGGGCGTGTACGCCCACATAGATGCACCGAATCACGATCGCCGCCAGCAGCACCAGCACAACCACGCAGCCGAGCAGCCCCAGCTCCTCGCCGATGGAGGAGAAAATGAAGTCGGTGTGCTGGGCAAACAGGCCGCCCCGCTGCACCGTGGAGCCGTGGAACAGTCCCTGCCCTGTCAGTCCGCCGCCGGAGAGCGTGTCCATCGAGCGCATCATATGGTAGCGCTCATTCAGGCCGGAGGGGTCGATGGAGGAGTCGAAAATGACCAGGATGCGGTTTTTCTGGTAGTCGGCCATGAAATACTTCCACAAAAACGGCATCGCCGCCGCAATCGCGCCGAACCCGCCGACAAACCACCAACCACTTACGCCGCCGGTGTACGCCATAACAATAAAAATCACCACAAAGGTCAGCGCAACGCCGGCATCCTTTGACACGACAATAATCAGGCCGACAATATACAGCGTGTGCAACGTGATTTGGCTCACACTGCGCAGGGAAGACACATGATCCTTTTGCAGGCTCATGGTTTTGGCCAAAATAACAATAAATGTGATCTTACAAATTTCAGCAGGCTGGATGTTAAAAGGCAAAAAGCTAAATTCCAGCCAGCTGCGGTTGCCCGTGGAGCCTTCCACACCCCAAATCAGCAGCATCCCAATGAACACCGTGTTAAACGCCACCAACAGCGTGCGCTGTCCGGCGAAAATATCGATGTCCACCAGCGTTACGACCATGTAAAGCAAGATCCCCAGCAGCAGCGCCATGCTCTGGATCAGAAGAAAGCGGCCGCTGCCCCGGTAATTGGTAGCGCTGGCGATGGCCACAATGCCAAACACCGTGGCGGTCACGCACAAAAAGAGCAACAGCATATCGCCCTTTTTCAAAAAGGATTTCACATATCCAATGAGCTTGCCCACAGCGCCACCTCCGAATCGATTTTCTGTTATTGTATCATTTTATTCTCTGTCTGTAAAGCAAAAAAAGCGCAAAAGGACGCAGTTTTCGCCCCTACTGCGGCGCGGTCGCAAAAAATTCCAATAAAAATTCTGGAATGTGGTTGTGTTTTTTCGGAAAATGAGTTACTATAGTACCGTAGTATATACCGAAAGGAGAAACACGATGCTCAACGTTGATATATCCAACATTTGGGGCGAGCTTTCCTTGCCCGATTTGCTGCAAATGGAAGAAGAAGTGGCCAAAGCGCACAAAACGCTGGCCGAAGGCAGAGGCGAAGGCAACGACTTTTTAGGCTGGCTGGAGCTGCCCACCTTTGAACAGACCGAGGAAATCGCACGCATCCGCAAGGCTGCCAAGCGCATCCGCGAGCACTCCGATGCGTTTGTCGTAGTCGGAATCGGCGGTTCTTATCTTGGCCCGCGCGCTGCCATTGAACTGCTCAAAGGACAAAACCACAATCTGAACGATCAGGACCCGCAGGTCTTTTTCGCAGGCAACAACCTCTCTACTGCCGCATGGAACGATTTGTGCCACCAGCTGGAGGGAAAAGATTTTTCCATCAACATCATCTCCAAGTCCGGCACAACCACCGAGCCTGCCATTGCGACCCGCGCGCTGCGCTGGATGCTGGAGCGCAAGTACGGCGCCGAAAAAGCAAGAGAGCGGATTTTTGTCACGACCGACCCGGAAAAGGGCGCACTGCGCCAGATGGCAACCGAGGAAGGCTACGAAACCTTTGTAATCCCGCCCAATGTTGGCGGACGTTACAGCGTGCTGACCGCTGTTGGTCTGCTGCCGATGGCCGTGGCCGGAATCGACCCGATGGAGGTCATGATGGGGGCCGCACAGGCACGGCTGGACTTTGACGCCCGCAACTTTGACAACCCCGCCTGGCTCTATGCCGCTGCAAGGAATCTGATGTACCGCAAGGGCAAGAAAATTGAAATGCTGTGCTGCTATGAGCCGGACTTCAAGTGCTTCGGCGGCTGGTGGCAACAGCTGTTCGGCGAATCCGAGGGCAAAAACGGCAAGGGCATTTTCCCGGTCACGACCGAATTCACTGCCGATCTGCACTCCTTGGGGCAGATGATTCAGCAGGGCGAACGCAGCTTGTTTGAGACCGTTGTGCGCTTTGCGCCGCCGAAAAAGAAGGTCGCCATTGAACCGGATTGGAAAAATCTTGACGGTCTGAACTATCTCGAGGGCAAAACGCTCGACTTCGTGCAGGATCAGGCCTGCGCCGGTACGCTCAACGCCCACGTTGACGGCGGCGTGCCCGTGATGATGCTGCAAACCGGTGAGATCAACGCCCGCACGCTGGGCGAGCTGTTCTATTTCTTTGAGCTGTCGTGTGGCATCTCCGCATATTTGCTGGGTGTCAACCCCTTCAACCAGCCCGGTGTGGAATTCTATAAGCGAAATATGTTCCACCTGCTGGGCAAGCCCGGCTATTGATGCTGATTGATAACAAAGGAGGAGATTTCCAATGGTTAAGGTAATCATGGCTGCGCAAGGCTCCGGCAAAACCCGTGACCTGATCGCATCCATCAACGAATCCGTAAAAAATGAAAACGGCAGCGTGGTTTGTCTGGAAAAAGGCAACACCCTGCGTTATGATATCAACTACCGTGTGCGTCTGATCGACACGGACGATTATTCCATCGCCAGTATGCCGGTTTTGCAGGGCTTCATCAGCGGCCTGCACGCGGGCAACTTCGACATCAGCCACATTTTTATCGACAGCCTGTATAAAATTCTCGGCTGCGACAAGGACAAGGCTGCGGAGTTCTGCGCATGGTGCGAAGGCTTCGCCGCCAAAAACGATCTGCGCTTTACCATCACCGTTTCCGACGACCCCAACACCGCAAACGAGGGTCTGAAAAAATACTTATAACAATTTACGCCCGGCCAAAGCAGATACCTGCCTTGGCCGGGCACGTTTTTATAATTACACCAGTGCGATGAATTGGTCGATATCCTCTGCCAGAGATTGCAGGCTGGCAAGCCAGAATTTGCGGTCGGTCAAATCGACACCGGCAATTTTGGCGGCGTCCTCTACATCGCAGACGGTCGTGGCATGGAGCATCTGCTTATATTTTGCCACAAACGCATCGCCCTCCTGCTGATAGCGCACATACAAGCCACGTGCAAACAGGCCACCGAAGGCATACGGGAAGTTGTAGAAGCTCAGGCTGCCGGAATAATAGTGGCTCTTGCACAACCACATATACGGATGCAGCGTATCGTGGTCAAGGCCGTCGCCGTAGGCTTTTTTCTGTGCTTCCAGCATCATCTCGCACAGGCGGTCGGCGGGCATGAACTCGCTGGAGCGGTTGTCGAACACGGCCGTTTCAAACAAATAGCGGCTGTAGATGTCGCAGATGATCTGCGCGGCGTCCATCAGCATGGATTCCAGAATGGCGAGCTTTTCCGCATCGCTCTGCGCTGCGGCCAGTGCTGCGTGGTTGACGATGTTTTCATTGAAGGTGGAAGCGGTTTCCGCCACAGGCATGGAATAATCCAAGTTCAGTGGGCGGTGGCTGAAGGTATTGCGGTCATGGAATGCATGGCCAAGCTCATGCGCCAGCGTGACAATGTCGCCGTAAGCGCCGTCAAAATTGGTCAGCACGCGGCTTTGCTTGATGGAGGGAACACCACAGTCAAATGCGCCGCCGACCTTGCCCTCGCGCGGATAGAAATCGATCCATGCCTGGTCGAACGCCTGCTTGCCCATGGCCTGCAAATCCGCGTCAAAGCTGCCAAACAGTTCCAAAATGACATCACGGGCTTCTTCAATCGTATATTTTTTGTCATTCTTGCCCATGGGCGCGAACATATCGTACCACGGCAAGCCGCCCTCATAGCCCAGTGCCTTGGCCTTAGCCTTGTAATATGCCCAGAATTTGGGTAGATATTCATCAATGGCCGACCACATTGCGTCAAGCGTTTCCCGCTTCATGTGCGACAGATGGAGCGCCTGATCCAGCGGCGACTTGTAACCGCGCAGTTTGCACTCGTTGATGACCTGTAGCTTGATGGAGTTGAGCGAGAATGCGACGGCATCCTTGATGCGGTCGTAGCATTTCAGCTCCGCGCCATACGCCGCCTTGCGAACCGCAGGATCCGGGTCGTAGGCCATATTGCGCACGGTGGACAGGGTGATCGTTTTGCCGTCATATTCCACCGGAACGGAGGAAGTCAAATTGGCCTGCAACTGCTCCCATGCCGACGCGCCGGACATATTCATCTTGGCAAGGAGGATCTCTTCTTTTTCCGAAAGCAGATATTTGCTGTCGGCCTGGATGTTGTGCAGGAGATAGGAATATTCCATCAGCAGCGGGTCGGCTGCAATCAGCTCATCCAAATTGTCCAGCTTGGCCACGAAGTGGCGGAAGATCGCGCTGGAGCCTTCCATTTCTGCAAGCATATCCCACACCTTTTCCGCTGTGGATGCGCTTTTGGCATCGCGGGTGTCCGCAGACTGGCGAAGCATCGCGAACATACCGAGGTTGGAGCTGACCGTTTGAATTTCCTCCTGGCAACGCAGTGCCTTTACCAGCGCATCCTTCGGTTCCATTTGTGCAAGCTGCCCTGTGATATCGGAAAACTCCGCAAGCAGGTGTTCCAGTCTGTCCATATCCGCTTGAAATTTGGGGTCGTCAAAGCCCAGATATAATTCGTCCAAGGACCATGTTTCTTTCATTCGTAAGCCTCCTGTTGTGATAAATATCCGCTGCAAGGGGCTACATCGGCGCCCCTTCGCTGTTTTACAGAATGATTATAACATTCGTTCCGTATAAAATCAACAAAAGACTTGACAAATCCACCCAAATCCGCTATAATTACCACAACATTTCCATATGGGCAGTTCGGAACCATCCTGCCCCGGCAAAAAACGCCAAAATCAAAACTAGGGAGGAAAGCGCGATGGGTCATTGCGCCCATTTTTTTGCGCGAAAATGAAAAATGAAACACAACAACCTCAAACGACTGACCTTTTGCGGCATTTTAGCTGCCATTTACACCGTGCTGACCGTCATGCCGCCGCTCAACGCCATTGCCTACGGGCCGGTGCAGTTCCGCGTATCGGAAGCCCTGTGCGTCTTGCCTTTCATTGCTCCATGGACAACTTGGGGGCTGGTGCTTGGGTGCTTGCTTGCAAATCTGTTTTCCACGGTGACGGCGCTGGACATTGTGTTTGGTACGCTGGCCAGCCTGCTCGGCTGCCTGATCACGTCCAAGGTTCGCCACAAATGGCTTGTGCCGCTGCCCACCATTTTGAGCAACGGTTTGATTATCGGCGCAATGCTGGCTAGCGTCCTGACCCCGGACAGCTGGTGGAGCGGCTTTGTCCTCAACGGTGCGCAGGTCGCATTTGGGGAGCTTGTGGTGTTGTACATTCTGGGTATGCCGCTGCTTTTGATGCTGCAACGGCGCGGACTGGCGGAACGGCTGAAGGCGCTGTGATTGCCGGGAAAGGATTGAGATGAAAACCAGGCAATTGACCCTCTGCGCACTGCTCAGCGCCGTAGCGTTGGGAATTTTTGTATTGGAATCGCAAATCCCAGCCCCACTGCCAGGTGTAAAGCTGGGACTTGCGAACGGAATCACTATGGCGGCCGTGTTTTTGCTTGGGTGGAAGCAAGCAGCCGCCATACTGTTCACCAGAATTATCTTGGGCAGTCTGTGTACCGGTCTGGCGCAGCTGCCCTACAGCCTTGTCGGCGGTCTTTGCAGCATTCTGGCTGTGCTGGCCGTCAAGCACGTGCTACGACCCAATCAGCTTTGGGTCAGCAGCGCACTCGGCGGCATGGCGCACAACATTGGACAAATCGCCGTGGCCATCGCCATCACGCAAACGCCGCGCCTGCTGGTCTATTTGCCCGTGCTGCTTTTGTCCGGACTGCTGACCGGTATCTTCACCGGCCTTTGCGCCCAGTTTGCAGTCAAGCGTCTGAAAAAGTAATTATCTCATTTTGCTTCTCTTTTGGTGATCCTCTGCGATTGCTTCGCTCCATGTGTCAGCAATCGGCTGGCTGTTGCGCATTGCACAAATCGGTGCGCTGATGGTATCGTACAGAATGCGCGTGCCTTCGTTATCGGCGTTGTAGTTTACCGCACGGTTGGGTGCGATGCCAAAGCTCTGCGCCGTTTTCACCGCGTCAATGTTTGCGCCGATGAACAAAAATTCCCAACCGTACTTTTCCTTCTGCCGTTCGATCATCTGCTTCACCTCAGGCAGGCTGTAGCAGTGGCTGGCATTCTCCATGCCGTCTGTTGTGATGATGAACATTGTGTGCGCCGGCACATCCTCTGGGCGGGCGTATTTGTGAATGTTGCCGATGTGGTGGATCGCGCCGCCGATCGCATCAAGCAGCGCCGTGCAACCGCGTACGGTATAATCCCTGCTCGTCATTTCGGGGACGTCCTGTAGCTTGATCCTGTCGTGCAGCACCTGACTTACATTGTCGAACAGCACCGTGGACACATAGGCCTCCCCTTCCTCCCGTTTCTGCTTTTGAATCATGGAATTGAAGCCGCCAATGGTGTCCCGTTCCAATCCGCACATCGAACCGCTCCGGTCGAGGATGAATACCAGCTCTG
Organism: uncultured Clostridia bacterium; assembly: GCA_945910975.1. GTDB lineage: Bacteria > Bacillota > Clostridia > Oscillospirales > Oscillospiraceae > JAKSPM01. The sequence continues at coordinate 8,522 of CAMDZY010000069.1, forward strand.
TCACATTATTTGTTGTCTTTTTCATAATGATTTCCTCCGATCTTATTTCTTGGTTGACCTTGTAGCTATA
>CAMDZY010000070.1 GCA_945910975.1 uncultured Clostridia bacterium
CACAGGCGTCCACGCTCTCCGAGGTGGAGGATCTCTACCGTCCCTACAAGCAAAAACGCCGCACCCGCGCTACCATCGCCAAGGAAAAGGGCTTGGAGCCGCTGGCGCTGCAAATTTTTGCACAGGCGCGCGGTACGGCAGCACCCGAGGTGCTGGCGCAGGATTATCTTGACGAGGAAAAGGGAGTTGCCACGGTTGAAGATGCGCTCGCCGGCGCTTCCGATATCATCGCCGAGATCATTTCCGATGACGCCAACATCCGCAAGACGCTGCGCGGTATGATGATGAAGCAGTCGGTCGTCACCGCACAGGCGGCCGGCGACGAGGACTCCGTTTACCGGATGTACTATGACTTCTCCCAGCCCATCACCAAGCTGCAAAACCACCAGATTCTGGCCATCAATCGCGGCGAGCGCGAGGGCTTTTTAAAAGCGTCCGTGGACTTTGGCCGCGATGCTGCTTTGGTGGCCGTGCGGCAAGCCGTTGTTGTGCCCGGCTCGAGCGGGATGGAGTTTGTCAAGGCCAGCGCCGAGGATGCCTATGACCGCTTGATTGCGCCGAGCATGGAGCGGGAGGTTCGCAGCACACTCACCGATGCCGCCAACGAAAGTGCCATTGCCAACTTTGCGCTGAACCTGCGCCCACTGCTGATGCAGCCGCCGGTCAAGGGCAAGGTCACGATGGGACTTGACCCCGGCTACAGCCACGGCTGCAAGGTTGCCGTGGTGGACGGTACCGGCAAGGTGCTTGATACCGGTGTGGTCTATCCCACCTTCTCCGCGCGCAAGCGGCAGGAAGCCATTGAAACGCTGAAGGCAATGATTTTGCGCCACGGCGTGCAGCATATCGCCATCGGCAACGGCACGGCATCGCGCGAAACCGAAGCCATGGCCGTGGATTTGATTCATCAGGTGGGCGGCGTTTCTTATATGATTGTGTCGGAAGCCGGTGCATCGGTCTATTCTGCGTCCAAGCTGGCGGCGGAGGAATTTCCGCAGTACGATGTCAACCTACGCAGCGCCGTTTCCATTGCGCGCCGCTTGCAGGATCCGCTGGCGGAACTGGTAAAAATCGACCCCAAGGCCATCGGCGTGGGGCAGTACCAGCACGATGTGCCGGAAAAGCGGCTGGATGAAGCGCTCGCCGGCGTGGTGGAGGACTGCGTAAACGCGGTCGGCGTGGATTTGAACACGGCATCGCCGTCGCTGTTAAAGCAGGTCGCCGGTCTGAATGCGACCACGGCAAAAAATATTGTGGCCTACCGCGAGGAAAACGGCGCGTTCACGGCCAGAAAACAGGTTTTAAAGGTGCCAAAGCTGGGTCCGAAGGCCTACGAGCAGTGCGCCGGCTTCCTGCGTGTGCCGGAAAGCAAGCAGATTTTGGACAACACCGGCGTGCATCCGGAATCCTATGACGTGGCAGAAAAGCTATTAAATCTCTGCGGCTACACGTTAAAAGATGTTGCCAAGCTGGACGATTTGCCCGAACGCCTGAAAAAAATCGGCATCGCCAAGGCCGCAGAGGAATGCGGCGCCGGCGTGCCGACGATTGAAGATATTGTCAAGGAGCTGCGCAAGCCCGGCCGCGACCCGCGTGACGAGCTGCCGGCGCCCATTTTGCGCACCGATGTGCTGGAAATGAAGGATCTCAAGCCCGGCATGGTGCTGACCGGCACGGTGCGCAACGTGATCGACTTCGGTGTGTTCGTTGACATCGGCGTGCATCAAGACGGTTTGGTGCACATTTCACAGGTCTGCAACAAATTCATTCGCCACCCCTCTGAGGTCGTTTCCGTGGGCGATGTGGTCAAGGTCGCGGTGCTGGAGGTCGACGAAAAGCGCAAACGCATCAGCCTGACGATGAAAAATATTCCGGAATCGTCCGAACTATAGGATATTATAATAGTATGGCCGCTCCATTTGCGCAATGTGACGAATCATTGCTGCCGTTTCGGTGCAGCCTGCGCGAAATTCCTCTCCGCTGCCGGTCACGGCAAACGAGCGAATATTGGCCAGACCCCATTGGATGGTGTCCGATTCCTCGTGGTCGAGCAAGGTACCCAAAAACCCCTTATGGTGATTCCAAAGCGATTCGGCCTTTTCCACGCAGGCGGTCGCGGTCTGCCAGTCGTCCCGGTCGAAGGCAACAATCGCCGCTTCCAGCTGCGCGGCGGCTTCATCGGCGCGGGTATTGAGCGCGCAAAGCGTGAGAATGCTTGCCGCCAAGGTTACGGCCAGCAGCGATACACCAATATATAAATATTTCAATTTTTCCGCTCCCTTTTGGCAAAATAGATTTTTCCCCGGCGGTCGACCGTCATCAGCAGCACGTCCTCCGCCGGGCAGTTGCGCTGTTGCAGCTGCTGCTGCACCCAAGCTGTATCCAGACCGCAAAGCGCCAAATTTTCGCGCAGAATCCTGCCGTAGGAAATAATGGTATAGGGCAGCTCCAGATCCTTGACCGGAACGGAGGCGTCCTTGGCCGGTGCGGGGGAAAATTTGCTGTAGAGCATGGTGGAAATTTCGCCGTCCGTTTCCAGAATGGCATATTTGACCGTTGACAAGTCAAATATGCCCTGCTCGCGCAGATGCTCGGTCAGCTCGTCAAGATTGACGCGGGTCTGGCACAGATTGTCTTCCAAAATTTTCCCGTCCGAGATCAGCAGCACCGGCTTGCCGCAGAACAGCTTGCGGATGCGGATGGAGCGGAGCGTCAGCACGGAGAGGATCAGCTCGATCCCCAAAACCGTCAAAATCGGCACCAGCCCCGTCAGCAGCGGGATGGAATTGTTCTGCATCGGCACTGCCGCAATGTTTGCCAGCAGCATCGTTACCACAAATTCCGCCGGCTCCATCTGCCCGATCTGCCGCTTGCCCATCAACCGGATGGACAGCACCAGCACCAGGTACAAAAAAATCGCGCGCAGGAACGATATCAGCACAAGTCCTCACCTCTTGCCCATAGTCTGTGCAAAAAAAGGCGGCCTATGTCCGTTACCGTAGAAAATGATAAATCTGTCGTTAAAATAGATAAATTCAACCGCAAAAAAACGATGCGGGTTGTGAGCTTAACCGAACTTTTTCCCATCGCTTGCAATTTGGGAAAAAATGCTGTAATTTTATACCATCATTCCGGGCTTGCCCGAGTTGGAAAGGATGATACGATGACAATTTCCGAGCTATTCGGTTCTAATGTATTTAGTCAGTCCGTCATGCGCGAGCGACTGCCGCAGAGTGTCTATCGCCAGGTGATTCAGGTGATGGAAAACGGCGGCCAGCTGTCCATGCAGGATGCCGACGCGGTCGCGGATGCCATGATGCACTGGGCGTTGGAGCTGGGCGCGACCCATTATACCCACTGGTTCCAGCCCCTCAACGGCGTCACGGCGGAAAAGCATGACTCCTTTATTACCTACCCCAAAGAGGGCAAAACCATCCTCCACCTCACCGGCAAGCAGCTGATCATGGGGGAACCGGACGCCTCCAGCTTCCCCTCCGGCGGGCTTCGCTCCACGCACTACGCGCGCGGCTATACCGCGTGGGATATGACCTCCCCGGCGTTTGTCAAAAAACTCGCCGCCGGTACGATTTTGTGTATTCCCACCGTGTTTAGCTCCTACACCGGCGAGGCGCTCGACAACAAAGCGCCGCTGCTGCGCTCGATGGAAGCGCTCAGTGCGCAGAGCGTGCGTCTGCTGCGCCTGTTCGGCAAGGACGATGTGAAAAAGGTCACACCGTCCGTCGGCGCGGAGCAGGAATATTTCATTGTCGATCGCGATAAATACCTCAAACGCAGAGATTTGATTTACACCGGCCGTACCCTGTTCGGCGCACCCGCGCCCAAGGGACAGGAGTTGGAGGATCAATACTTCGGTGTCATCCGTGAGCGCGTCGGCGCGTTTATGGCGGATTTGAATGTGGAGCTGTGGAAAATGGGCATCACCGCCACCACCCAGCACAACGAGGTCGCGCCGGGGCAGCATGAAATGGCGCCGATTTTCTGCACCTGCAACATCGCCGTTGACCAGAACCAGCTTGCCATGGAAACCATGAAGCGGGTCGCCACGCGGCATAATCTGGTCTGTTTGTTACATGAAAAACCCTTTGCCGGCGTCAACGGCTCCGGCAAGCACAACAACTGGTCGATCACCACGGACACGGGCGAAAATCTGCTCGATCCCGGCGATACGCCCAATGAAAACCTGCAATTTTTGTTGATTCTTTCGTGCATCATCAAGGCAATCGACATCCACGCCGACCTGCTGCGTCAAAGCGCCGCCAATGTGGGCAATGACCACCGGTTGGGCGCGGACGAAGCGCCGCCCGCGATCATTTCTATCTTTTTGGGTAGCCAGCTGGAGGATGTGGTGCGGCAGATCTGCAACAGCGGCAGCGCGGCGGAATGTCTGTCCAGCAGCAAGCTGGACATCGGCGTGTCTACCTTGCCGGTGCTCGACAAGGACGCCACCGACCGCAATCGCACCTCGCCGTTTGCCTTCACGGGGAATAAATTTGAATTCCGCATGGTCGGTTCCTCGGATTCCATTGCGGGCGCCAATACCACGCTCAACGCCATTGTCGCCGAGGCCTTCTCCCAGGCGGCCGACGTTCTGTCGCAGAGCAAGAATTTCCGGCATGACGCCAGAGAATTGATTGCCAAAAATCTGATTGAACACCAGCGCGTTATTTTTAACGGCGATGGCTACAGTCAGGCATGGGTGGAGGAAGCTGCGCGGCGCGGTCTGCCCAACCTGCGCAGCATGGTCGACACCGTGCCCTCGCTGACCACGGAAAAGTCCGTGCATCTGTTTGAACGCTTCGGTATCTTCACCAAAGCCGAGTTGGAATCGCGCAGTGAAATCATGTACGAAGCCTATGCAAAGACCACAACCATCGAAGCGCGTACCATGATGCACATGGCGGGCAAGCACTATATCCCCGCCGTTATCCGCTTCATCACCCGTCTGGCCGACGGCGTGTGCAAGGTGCGCACTGCTTGTCCCGATGCAGATACCTCCGTGCAGGCTTCTTTGCTGCAACAGGCAAGCGCGCTGCTTGTGCAGGTGAAATCGGCATTGGAACAGCTGACCGCCCTGACCGAACAGGCGCATCAGATGGACGATATGTGCCGCATGGCGCACTTCTGCCATGACAGCCTTGTTCCCGCCATGCAGCAGCTGCGTACACCGGTCGACCAATTGGAGCTGATCGTGGACAAAGAGCTTTGGCCGGTTCCCACCTACGGCGATTTGATGTTTGAAGTGTAATATTTAACGGTTTGTGTGATCGGTCTGGCCAAGCGTACTTGCAGGAGGATGACTGCCATCAGGACGGCAAGCGCCGCCATGAGAACGTTGGCCTTTTCCGGGTAAAGCATCAGCACCTTTGTGATGTCCTCCCGGGGCAGGGGCGTTCCGACGCAAAACTGCACGCAGGCGTACAAGGAGATGGCAAAGGACAAAAGGCAAATGCCGTTCAGATACAGTCCGAACAGCCGCAGCCACGGGCGCTTGAGGTAGATGAGCCATGTGAGCAGCAGCGGCAGCAGCATCCCGCCAAGCCCGACCAGTGTCAGCCCAAGTCTGCCCACACCCGCTATCTCACACGTCACACACGGAAGCGGGAACAGGCACCACGCGTCTACGCTTCCCCCAACCAGCAGCGCCGCAAGGCAGTGACCGCCCTCGTGCAAAAGTGGGTAGACCACCGTTGCCGTCAGTAAGCCGATGAAAAACACGCCGATCCATTGCCGCAATCGCATCCCGGAAGCCTCCTGAAGATTTTTGCTTCCATGATTGCCGTTTGGAACGAAATTTATACAAAGAATCCCAGCCGGGACGCCCCCGGCTGGGATATTTTGTGTGGGAAATTCAATATTTCAGCTGGTAATAGATCCACTGGCGCAGACGTTTCAGCTGCGCGGTTTGTTCCTTGGTCAGCTCGCGCGTATAGGTGCCGTCCGGGTGGCAGTAGGTGTCCTCGCCGATGCGCACCACGGAAAGGGAGCGGCGCAGGGTGTTGAGGAAGTCCATGTACGCATCCTGCCCGGTGCGGCCAAGCAGTTCCATGACCACCGCGCCAAGATAGTTGTCGCTGAGATAGCCGTTTTCCGGTAGTTCCAGCGCAGCATAGGCCGCGCCCAGATCCACTGCATCGGCATAGGCCTGATTCGACCAGATGACGTAGGGCGTGGCGTAGGTAGCAACGGTGCTCTGCGGCGTTTCGTTTTGATTGTAGCCCAAGCCAAGCTCATCGCAGGCCGTGCCGACATTCGGCCGGTGATCGCCGAAGAAAACAAGCACGGTCGGCTCGTCCAACGTGTCAAGGTACTGCGTCAGCTCCAGCAGCATTTGCGACGAATCGCGAATCCCCTCGAAATACACCGAAAGCTGCTCCATTGCGGCATCGGACACCGGAACGGTCACCTTGGCCGGTTCCGGCCGGGTGGGGTATTTGGCGTAGCCATAGCTTTGATGATTTTGAATCGTGACCGTGTAGGCAAACAGCGGCTGCTCCGATTCCACAAGACGCGATTGCAAGTCCTGTTTCAGTTCATCGAGGAACGCCGCGTCAGAGATCATCGTGCCTTTGTAATCCGACGAATCGAATGCATCCACGAAAATCTGGTCGGAGATGCCAAAGCGTTCATAGACGCTTGCGCGGTTGTAGAACCAGCTTTGGCCGGGGTGCATGAAGAACGTGTGGTAGCCGCTGTCGGCCAGAAGGCTTGCAACGGTCTTTGTCTGCTTGCGCACAACGCGCAGCGCGGAGGTCGTTCCCTCGCCGATCAGGTTGGTCTGCATCCCGGTCAGTACGTCAAATTCCGTGTTGGCCGTTCCTGCGCCGTAGTTGGAAACGACAATGTGTCCGCTGACGGCGCGGTCGCTCGCCGCGACCTGATGGAAGGCGGCAAGCGGGCTGCTCTGCGCATCGTAGTCAAACACCGGCTCGTCTGCCAAATCGGTAAAGGCCTCACACATGACCATGATGACATTTGGCTGTACTGCCGGCTCTTGCGCAAGTCCCGGTTCTGCCGCGATCCAGCTTTCCACTTCGGATTTGGAAAAGTCCTCCGGCTTGTCCACGGGGTACAGGTCATAATTGTACCAGAAGCAATAGTTGAAGCCCAGCGTGTTGAATACTGAGGAAATATTATACTGTGACGGGACGGAAAAGCTCTTGTAAAGCGCTCTGTCGCAATAGACAAAGTGTACCGCCGAAATAAAAACGGCAAGCGTGGCCACTGCGCAGGTCAATCGCCACGGCAGACGGAAGTTTGCACTCTTGACCCAGTAGCCGAGGGCAATGGCTGCGCCGATCATAAGCACAATGGCGATCAGCATGCCCCAGTGCATCGAGAGCTTGTATTCGCCGACTGCGTTCATCGCTTCGCGGACAAGGCCAATATCGGCCGGAACCAGAGGGTCGCCGCGTCCTTCACACTTGATTAGGTTCACATAGGACAAAACGGCCAGAATCCCACCGGAGATCGCGCTGCCGTAAAAGACGTTTTTGGTCAAAAAATAAGCAATTGCGGTGAAGCAGAGCGCCGGGAACCAGTTGAGCAAAATCAGCAGCGGCTGCTCAAAAAAATTGCGCAGCACCTCGCTGATCGGGCCGGGCTGGAGCCACAGGCAGACCAGTGTGATAAAAATGGACGCCAGAACGAGCACGACCGCCGTCATCCAGCCGGATAATTTTAATCTGGTTTTTCCTTTATATTCTTCTTTTTTGATGCAGTACATAACGATTTCACGATTTCCTTTCCGTACGACCCATTGCAAGAGTTTGACGCAGTGCGGCGGACTTGTCCACGCCTGCCAGACGCAGCTTGTGTGCAAAGGCCAGATATTCCGAAAACTGCGGCGAGGGCTGCAACCCGGCGTCGAGCAGGTCTTTGCCGCTGACATAGGGGCGGGACATATATTCCCGGTAAACGGCAAGGCGCTTTTGCAAAAAGTCCGTATTTCCCGCCGTCACCGGACGCTTGCCAAGGCCGTCCGCGCAGGAAAGGCAGATCAGCGCTTCGGGGTCGATGGCGGCGTCAAACATTTTGTTGGTCGCCTTGACCGATGCACCCCCGGCAGCGAGCATATTTGGCTTCATATGCAGCTCCACCAGATTCAGGACGTAGCGAATCAGCTCCCGTTCATTGGTAAGCCGCCTGAGAAACGCGCGTACCAGCGGCAAGCCTTCCGTTTCGTGGTTGCGCGCGCGAATTTCCCCATCGATCTCCCGCGTGCTGATCGCCTTGCCAAAATCGTGCGTGAGCGCGCCGAGCATAAAGCCCAGCGGATTTTCGACCTTTTCCCGGTATGCTGCTGCTTCATCGAGCACCATCATTGTGTGTACCCACACATCGCCCTCGGCGTGATATTTGGGGTTTTGTTGAACGCCGATTAGCTGTGACAGTTCGCAAAACCAGTCGTCAAGCTGATGCATCTGTCGCAGCACCTCAAAAAATACC
>CAMDZY010000071.1 GCA_945910975.1 uncultured Clostridia bacterium
TACCGATGCGCTGCATCCGCAGCCGGAGCCGCCGCAGTGGACATCCTGCTTTTCAATGTCATAAATCATTGCGCCGCAGTCGTCATACCGCCCGCCGATGGCAACACCCTCTCGCTGGAACAGGTCGATGACGATCTGCTTGCCAAGCGTACCCAAATCGCCGGTGACGATCAAATCGTAGTCCTCCGGCGTCAGATTTAAGTCGTCAAAATGCTGCCGAATGGTGCAAAATGCCGCCGGCGCCATGGCCGCACCCATGTTGTTGGCATCCTTGATCCCCTTGTCCACGATCGTGCCAACGGTGACGGCGTGGATGCTCGGCCCGGAGCCTTCCGGTTGCAGAACGATGGCGCCGGAGCCTGTGACGGTCCATTGTGCGGTCGGCGTCCGTTGTCCGCCGTAGCACAGGGGGAAGCGGTATTGCCGCTCGGCCGAGGCAAAGTGGGACGAGGTCAGCGCTGCGGCGTATTTGGCATAGCCTGCATTGACCGCCATGGCCGCCAGCGCCAGACTTTCCGCCATCGTGGAGCAGGCGCCGTACAGTCCAAACACCGGAACGCCCGCATTGCGCAAAGAAAAGCTGGAGCCGATGCACTGGTTCAGCAGATCTCCGACAAATACCATATCCAATTGGCTCATATCCAGCTTGGCTTTTTGCAGTGCCGTGTCCAGCGTCAGCTTTTGCAGCTGTACCTCCGCCATTTCCCAAGATTTCTGCCCAAATTTGGTATCTTGACTGGTCTGGTCAAAATAATCCTTCAAGGGCCCTTGCGCCTCTTTCTTTCCGGCGATGGAAGCGGTAGCACGAATACAGGGCGAACGCTCTAAAATCAGGCTTTGCTTGCCGCGATGAAAATTTGACATGGGAAACCATTCCTTCCGTTTTGTTTTGCGTGTTTAGTATCAGTTTGCCCAAATCAACGGTGGTGTTGTGTGGAAAATTTTTGCTTGTAATTTCAAAGTCCCTGTGCTATAATACCAATTTGCGCCGGAATTGCATTTTTCGGTAATTGTTTGAAAAGAGTTGAGATATTTTGGATTTCATTCATATTTCCGGCAACGCGGAAACGCTGCTGTTTTTGGGCTTTGCCATGCTGGCCGGGCTGATGATGACACGGTTGATCAAACCGTTGGGACTGCCTGCGGTGACGGCTTATCTGGTTGCCGGTCTGCTGATCGGCCCGTGCTGTTTGGGCAAATTGGGCTTGGGCTTTGCAACGTTTGAACAGGTGGGCGCATTGTCCATCATTTCCGACGTGGCGCTGGGCTTTATCGCGTTTTCCATCGGCAATGAATTCCGCCTGAGCCAATTGAAAAAAACCGGCAAACAGGCTGCTGTGATCGGCGTAATACAGGCGCTGGCGGCAACCGTACTGGTGGATCTGCTGCTGTTGGCGGCGTATTTTATTTTCGATTTGGGCGAAAAAATCGGCCCTGCAACTTGCATCACGCTGGGCGCGGTTGCCACGGCTACCGCACCTGCGGCGACCTTGATGGTCGTCAATCAGTATAAGGCCAAAGGCCCGCTGACCAGCATTCTGCTGCCCATCGTGGCGCTGGATGACGCGGTTGGTCTGGTTGTGTTCGCCGTGTCCATCGGCATTGCCAAAACGCTCCACTCCGGACAGGCCATGAGTGTGGTGACAACGCTGGTGAATCCGCTGATTGAAACGGTAGGCTCTTTGCTGTTGGGCGGTCTGATGGGACTGCTGTTTGCGTGGATCGAGCGTATGTTCCATTCCAACACCAAGCGTATGGGCATTTCCATTACATTTGTGCTGTTTACGGTCGCTCTTTCCATGTTGGAAATTGACATTCCCGGCAGCGAGATAAAAATCGGTTTTTCCAGCCTGCTGGTTTGCATGATGCTGGGCACCGTGTTCTGCAATGTCTGCGAATTTTCGGGCGATATTATGGATCGTGTTGATCGCTGGACGGCGCCGCTGTTCGTGCTGTTTTTCGTTCTGAGCGGCGCGGAGCTGGATTTGCGCGTATTTGCCAGCCTGACGGTCGTGCTGATTGGCGTTGCGTATATGGTAGCACGTTCGGCCGGTAAATATTTTGGCGCTTCCATCAGCGCAAGGGCGATGAAATGCGAACCGCAGATCTGCAAGTACTTAGGGATCACGCTGCTCCCGCAAGCAGGCGTGGCGCTGGGAATGTCCGCAACCGCGGCCGCCGAATTGGGCGAAGAGGGGACAATTATCCGCAGCATCGTGCTGTTTGCCGTGCTGGTCTATGAATTGGTCGGCCCCGTACTCACCAAGATGGCGTTGACAAAGGCCGGCGAAATTCAACCCCGCCCGGAGGGCAACGACCGTTCCCGCTTCAAACCCCAACCGAAACAAGACGCATAAAAAAACAACGGGTCTGCTGCAAAAACGCAGCAGACTCGCTTTATTTGTGCAGATTATTTGGAACGTTCAATCAGACAAACCGCGTGGCACGCCATGCCCTCGCCGGAGCCGGTGAAGCCCATGCCTTCCTCGGTGGTGGCCTTGATATTGATTTGGTCAAATCCGATTTGCAGCGCCGTTGCCATGCTCTCGCGCATGGTGGTCAGGTAGGGCGCCAGCTTGGGACGCTGGGCGATCATGGTGACGTCCACATTTTCAATGCACCAGCCCTGGTTGGCCAGACGGAAATAAACCTGCTTCAGCAAATTCAGGCTGGAAATGCCCTGATAAGCGGGGTCGGTGTCCGGGAACAGATGGCCGATATCCGGCATGGACGCTGCGCCGAGCAGTGCATCCATCACCGCGTGAATCAGTACATCGGCATCGCTGTGTCCCTCCAGACCTTTTTCAAACGGAATCACCGTGCCGCCCAAAATCAGCGGCCGTCCTTCCACCAGACGGTGTACGTCATATCCGTGCCCAATTCTCATGCCTGTTTCCTCCACTGTAAAATTGCTTCCGCCACCGCCAAGTCCACAGGCGTGGTGACTTTTATATTTTCGTAGCTGCCCTCGGTCAGATAAACCGTTTTGCCCAACTGCTCCACGGCGGCGCATTCATCGGTCAGGGGCAGCTTGTTTTGCCGGGCAGCGGTCAGTGCAGCGCAGAGCAAATCATAATCGAAAACTTGCGGCGTTTGCACCGCGAAAAGATGACTGCGGTCGGGTGTGGACAGAATTTTGCCGTCGTCGGCGATTTTAATGGTATCCTTCACCGCAACCGCAGGCGCTGCGGCATAGGTTTTGCGGGCACGCTCGACGGTATCGCGGATGATTTGCGCCGTGACCAGCGGCCGCGCGCCATCGTGGACAGCAACCAATTGGCAGCGCTCTGCAAGCGCGGTCAACCCGGCCATCACCGAGTCGGTTCTGGTTTCCCCACCGCACACAACGGCGCTGAGCTTTGCGCAGTCGCGACAAAGGTCGTTAATGGGTTCCAACAAATCTTTCCGCGTAACAATGATGATTTCATCAATTGCATCACAGGCATCAAATACCTGCGCCGTGCGCAAAATCATCGGCACGCCGCCAATGGGCACCATGACCTTGTCGATGCCGCCCATCCGGGATGCGCTGCCCGCCGCTACGATAACGGCACAGCAGCGCGGCTGTTTTTTGGCAAATAATTTCATATTATAACTCCATTACCGTCTTCTTAAATTCGCTCCCGCGCACCATAAAGTTCTTGAATTTGTCAAAAGCGGCACTGGCAGGGGAGAGAAGCACCACATCGCCCGGCTGGGAAAGCGCACCGGCGCGGTGAATGGCTTCGTAAAAATCGTCAATTTCCAAAATTTCCGGCTGACCCGGTTGATAGTCAGGCGCGGCGAGCGTAGCTTGTTTGATTTTTGCGCCGGTCGCGCCGGTACAGATCAAAATTTTCACGTGTTCCACGATTTCCGGCCCCAACACGTCATAGGGAATATGCTTGTCATAGCCGCCGGCGATTAAGATGACCTTGCTTGCAAAGCTGCGCAGACCGGCAATTGTCCGGCTGGGCGAGGAGGCAATGGAATCATTGTAATAGGATACGCCATCTTTTACTCGCACCAATTCAATGCGATGCTCCACGCCGCCAAAGGTTTTTGCCACATAGCGGATCGTTTCGTCAGAAACCATGCCGTCCACGGCGGCTATGGCCGCCATATAGTTTTCCACATTGTGAATACCGGGCAGCAAAATATCGCTTTGTGCCAAAACCGGCGTACCGTTGCGGTAAATCATGCCGTCAAGCAAATAGACACCGTTTTCTGGTTTGCCCTGACGGGAGAATTTTTTCACGGTTCCCACGGCTTTGTCTGCAAAGGAATTGGTGATAGCGTTGTCCATGTTGACGATCAGCGTATCCTTTTCGGTTTGATGCAGATAGATATTTTCCTTGGCGCGGACGTATTCTGCCATATCCTTGTGCTTGTCGAGATGGTTGGGCGCAAGATTGGTCACCACGGCGATGTGCGCGCTGTAGGGCATTTGCATCAGCTGGAACGAGCTTAGCTCGACAACCACCTTGTCCTCCGGCTGCATTTCCTCCACACGGTCAAGCAGCGGCGCGCCGATGTTGCCGCCGACCCATACCCGATCGCCCTGATGCTCCAACAGCTTGGAAATCAGGGTCGTGGTGGTAGTTTTTCCGTCCGAGCCAGTCACGGCGATGATCTGCGCGGGGCAGACGGCAAAAAAAGCCTCCATTTCCGAGGCGAATTGTGCGCCCTGTGCGTGCAGATCGGCCAATTCCGGCCAGTTGGGCAGAATGCCGGGCGTGCGAAATACAACATCCGCGCGGACATCCTTTAAATAGTCCTCCCCTAATTTTAACGTGGCGCCCAGCTTCTCCAATTCCAAAACTTCCGCGTCGAGTTTCTCACGCGGCGTCTTGTCACAGCCGGTCACCGGGATGCCGTGCGCCAAAAGCAGCCGCACAAGCGGCCGGTTGCTTACGCCCAAACCCAAAACCAGCACACTTTTTCCCTTGAGCGGCTGTATATATTCCTGCAAAGTCATTCTGCATCGATCCTTTCTGCGTATAGTATAACGCATTTTCCTGTTTTTTGCAATTGTAGATTTGACAATGGCGGCAGAATCGAGTACAATAGTATCTGCAACCAGGTTGGACAGCCGCGCGGCAGAAGCGAAAGGGTCTGCCGTGAGGAAAGTCCGGGCTTCACAGGGCAAGGATAACGGGTAACGCCCGCCCAAGGCGACTTGAGGAAAAGTGCAACAGAGATATACCGCCGTGACTTGTCACGGTAAGGGTGGAAAGGCGAGGTAAAAGCTCACCCATCGGCACGGAAGCGCCCGATGCTGTAAACTCTATCCGAAGCAACACCGTGGAGGAAGCATATGGTTGGCCCGACCGCTTCCGGGAGGTGGCTGGAGCGGCGCAGCAATGCGCCGCCAAGATAGATGGCTGTCAAAACAGAACCCGGCTTATAGACCTGATTGCAGAACGCCTGCCAATTTCGGCAGGCGTTCTCAGTCTGTCGAAAGACTCCGCTTTTCGACGGAGTTCTTATAGTCCGATTGCTCGCTGGGAGCATCACTCTTGTAGCCACTCCAAGCGGAATAGGGTCCGGTTTCGTTGTCCTTGGGTAGGAGCGTGACATAATACGATATAAAATTGGGATATATAATTTGTTAAAATTGCCGATTTCCTGTCTGCAACACATATGCGCAGCTTGCGCTAAAATTTTTCTTGCAAAGGCAAGGGAAATGTGATAAGATAAACATGATATGATAAAAGCGTTGAATGGGTCGTCGCTTTTCCGATTGCGGCTTGCAGAGAGGACGGGATGCTGGGAACCGTCTGCCGTTGGGAAAGGGGCTTTCGCTCAGGAGCTGCCGCTTGAAGCCTTCGGGTGCGTAGGGCGCGCCGGGTCACTCCGTTAACGGTTTCAAGTGCGCCAAAAGGCGAATTGCGGGTGGTACCGCGGAGGCTTTCTTCCGTCCCCAGTGTTGGGATGGAAGTTTTTTTGTGCGCAAAAAATGAAAAGGAGATAGATTCATGAAAGAAATGCTCGAACAAATCAAAGCGCGCGCCATGCAGGAATTGAACGAAGCGGCGGACATGACGCAGCTGGAAAACCTGCGGATCCGGCTGCTGGGCAAAAAGGGCGAGTTGACCGCCGTGCTCAAGCAGATGGGCAAGCTGTCTGCCGAGGAGCGCCCCGTGATGGGACAGTTGGCCAACACGGTGCGTGCGGCGATCGAGGAAAAGCTGGAAACCCGTAAAACGGAGTTAAAGGCCAAAGCGCTCGAGATGAAATTAAAGTACGAAGCCATCGATGTCACGATTCCCGGCGACAAGGTGACCATGGGTCACAAGCACCCGATGAACAAGGCACTCGACGAGGCCAAAGAAATTTTTATCGGCATGGGCTTCCAGATCCTGGAGGGGCCGGAGGTCGAATTGTCCGAGTACAATTTCACCAAGCTGAACACCGAAGAAGGGCATCCCGCCAGAGATCGCAGCGATACCTTTTATATTACGGACGATGATTCCGTTTTGCTCCGTACGCAGACGTCCCCCATGCAGATTCGTGCGATGGAAGCCATTGGCCAGCCGCCGATCCGCATTTTGGCGCCCGGCCGTGTGTACCGCAAGGACGAGGTGGACGCGACCCATTCGCCCATGTTCCACCAGATCGAGGGACTTGTGATCGACAAGGGCATCACCATGGCCGACCTGAAGGGTACGCTGGAAACGCTGGTCAAGAGCCTGTACGGTGAAGATTCCGTTGTCCGCTTCCGCCCGCACCATTTCCCGTTCACCGAGCCGAGCTGTGAGGTCGACGTGCAGTGCTTCAAGTGCCACGGAGCCGGCTGCCCCACCTGCAAGGGCGAGGGCTGGATCGAACTGTTGGGCGCAGGTATGGTGCATCCCAATGTGCTGGAAGGCTGCGGGATCGACCCCAAGGTCTATTCCGGCTTTGCCTTTGGCATCGGCTTGGAACGCATGGCAATGCGGCGGTTCCGGATTTCGGACTTGCGGCTGATTTTTGAAAATGACGTCCGCTTCCTGGAACAGTTCTGATAGGAGGACAGTAGAATGAATATTTCAAGAAAATGGCTGAAAGAATTTGTCGATATCGACGCGACCGATAAAGAATATGACTCCGTGATGACCATCGCCGGTCAAAAGGTGGAAACGACGACCCGATTGGATGCGGAAATTTCCAATGTGGTGGTTGGCAAGGTGCTGTCCATGGCGCGCCATGAAAACTCCGACCATATGTGGGTCTGTCAGGTGGACGTTGGAAAGGAAGCACCGGTGCAGATTGTTACCGGCGCACAAAATGTACACGAGGGCGATCTGGTTCCGACGTGTCTGCATAACAGTACCCTGCCCGGCGGGATCCACATTAAAAAGGGCAAGCTGCGCGGCGTGGAATCGTGCGGGATGCTCTGCTCGTTTGCAGAACTTGGACTGACGCAGAATGACGTTCCCGGCGCATATGCCGACGGCATTTGGATCCTCAATGACGAGGATTGCCACGTGGGACAAGATATCAACGAGGTCATCGGCAACGATGACAGCATCGTGGAATTTGAAATCACCAACAACCGCCCTGACTGCTATTCTCTGCTGGGCTTGGCCAGAGAAACGGCGGCAGCGTTCAACGTCCCCATGAAGCACCACGAGCCGGTCGTCAAGGGCGGCGGCGAGGGCAATTTGGCGGAGCTGCTGGACGTAGAGGTTCCCGCCGAGGATCTGTGCAAGCGCTACAGTGCCAGAATGGTGCGCAACGTGAAAATTGCGCCCTCTCCCAAGTGGATGCGGCAGCGTCTGCGCAGCGCGGGTGTGCGCCCCATCAATAATATTGTCGACATCACCAACTATGTGATGATTGAATACGGCCAGCCGATGCACGCCTTTGACTATCGCTATGTGCAGGGCGGCAAAATCATCGTCCGCCGTGCAGGCGAGGACAAAACACTCACTACGCTTGACGGCAATGTCCGCAACCTCAAGCCGGATATGCTGGTGATTGCCGATGAAACCCGTCCGGTGGGTCTGGCCGGCATCATGGGCGGCGAAAATTCCGAAATTGTTGCCGATACGGTAGATGTCGTCTTTGAGTCCGCCAATTTTGACGGTACCTCCATCCGCCAGACCGCTCTGGCGCTGGGTATGCGCACCGATGCGTCTGCAAAGTTTGAAAAGAACATCGACCCGATGCTGACGGTTCCCGCTGTCAACCGCGCGTGTGAGCTGGTAGAGATGCTGGGCGCAGGCGAGGTGCTGGACGGTGTGATCGATATCATCAATTACGTTCCGCAGCCTTATGAAATGCCCTTGGAGCCGGAGCGCATCAACGCCTTGCTCGGCACGGATATTTCCACAGAGCAGATGATTGAATATCTGCATCGGGAAGAAGTTCCGGTGGAGAATATGACCATTAAGGTGCCGTCATGGCGTCCTGACCTGCGTCGGATGGCGGATATTGCCGAGGCAGTCG
>CAMDZY010000072.1 GCA_945910975.1 uncultured Clostridia bacterium
TTTTCTTATAGGCTCTATCGGGAATACCCCAACATTTATTATAGAGCCCTTTTTTGAGGAAGCGGCTGACACAAGGCTTAGGGAATTGGCTCGGTGTGTTTCGTGATTTTGCACAAATTTTACGTAAAATATTTGTGAGCGAAATTGATTGAAAAAGATTGACAGTGATCGAAAATGGTTGTGTCATAAAAGCGTAATCAAAAGCAATCAAAAACGTTCAAAAGAAAGCGAGTGTCAAGAAATATGCTGGCAGAACAACGGCTGAGCAAGATTCTGGCGGTGCTGGAACAACAGCGAGCGGTCAGTGTTGGACAACTGTGCGAGGTGACCGGTGCAT
Source organism: uncultured Clostridia bacterium (assembly GCA_945910975.1). Lineage (GTDB taxonomy): Bacteria > Bacillota > Clostridia > Oscillospirales > Oscillospiraceae > JAKSPM01. The sequence continues at coordinate 338 of CAMDZY010000072.1, forward strand.
CGGAAGCTACCATTCGGCGAGATCTGACCATGCTGGCGCGGCAGGGGAGGCTGAATAAAGTACACGGCGGTGCAGTTCCCATTGGCGAGGAGTTTCACAGTGAGGAACTGGATATGGCAACCAAGCAGCGCCTTCACACCGAGGAGAAACGGCGTATCGCCCGCTATGCTGCCGGTCTGATCACAGATGAGGATGTCGTCTATCTGGACGCCGGTTCTACGGTGATGCTGATGGCGGATTGCATTCAGGCACAAAAGACGCTGTTTGTCACAAACAGCATTGAATGTGCGGCTAGGCTGACACTCCGGGGACTGCGGGTTTATGTGCTGGGCGGAATGCTCAAGCGCGGGACGGTGGCTCTGGTTGGCACCGACACGCTGCTTTCCCTGAAACGATACAATTTTACCAAGGCTTTCCTCGGAACCAACGGAATCACCATCCATCAGGGCTTTACCACACCGGACCCGGAGAAAGCGGCGGTCAAAGCGATGGCACAACAGCATGCCAGAGAGGTCTATGTGCTGGCAGATGCCAGCAAGTTTGGGACAATTACTGCAACTGAGATGTTCCCGCTGGAGGCCGCCACAATCATTACCGACCATCTTCCGGAACCGCACTACCGCGACTACACAAGCATTGAGGAGGTTTAATATGGTCTATACTGTTACATTCAACCCTGCCTTGGACTACATCGTCCGCATGAAGGATTTCCAATCCGGCGACATCAACCGCACGGAGTATGAGGAAATTCAATTCGGCGGCAAGGGTATCAATGTTTCCACTGTCCTCAGCCACCTGGGGATCGAAAATATCGCACTGGGCTTTCTGGCCGGATTTACCGGGCAGGCACTGGAAAAGGGCTTGCGTGAAAGTGGCATCCGAACCGACTTTATTTGGCTGCCGGAGGGATTGACGCGAATCAACGTCAAAATCAAAGCCGGAGAGGAAACCGAAATCAACGGTCAAGGGCCATCCATCCCCGCTAGCGCATTGGAAGAACTGTTCCAAAAGCTGGATCAATTGCAAAGTGGCGACGTCTTGGACTTGTCCGGCTCCATCCCCGCTTCGCTTCCGGACGATGTCTATCAGCAGATTTTAAAGAAGCTGGAAGGACGAGGCATTCTCACGGTGGTAGATGCCACACGAGAACTGCTGTGTGCGGTGCTACCTTACCGACCCTTTCTCATCAAGCCCAACAACCACGAGCTGGGTGAAATTTTCGGCCAGACACCGGTCACGGATCAGGAAATCACCGATTGCGCCCGAAAGCTACAAGAACATGGCGCAAGGAATGTGCTGGTATCCATGGCGGGGGACGGTTCTTTGCTGCTGGACGAGAACGGAACCTGCCACAGGCTGGGCGTGCCAAAGGGAACGGTTCGCAATTCGGTTGGAGCCGGTGATTCCATGGTGGCCGGATTCCTGGCAGGCTGGCTGAGAACCGGCGACTACACGGCGGCGCACCGTCTGGGAACTGCCGCAGGCTCTGCAACCGCATTTTCTGACGGTCTGGCAGAGAAAAAAGATATTCTTGCGCTGCTTGAGCGATTTTGATCGATTCTTGAATTCCAACAACGTGCACTTCGACCACAGAGGCCGTACAATAAAAATATAAATTTGAAAGGAAGTACTCATTATGGTATCTGCAAAAACAAAGGTCATCAACCCCCAGGGAATGCATATGCGCCCGGCACAGGTATTCGTTTCCGCCATGAAAAATATGGACTGCGAGGTGCGTGTCCTCTACAATGGAAAGTCCATCGATGCCAAGTCCATCATGCGCCTGATGGCTTCCTGCATTAAGCAGGGCGCCGAAATCGAGATTCAGTGCAACGGCGCACAGGAAGTAGAAGCACTCAAGAAGGCCGTGGAGCTGGTGGAATCCGGCCTGGGCGATCTGTAAACCAAAAAGGAGGGATTACCCATGATCCTGCAAGGAATCGCCGCATCGGATGGTGTCGGCCTGGGTCGTGCCGTCTGCATACGCGAAGTGAGTTTGGACTATTCCAATGTCCGCTACTCCGGCAAGGAACGGGAAAAAGCACGCCTTCAGGAGGGCATCGCGGAATTTGAGCGCCGCACTGCCGCCATGGCTGCCCAAATCCGGGAACGGGTGGGCGAAAAAGAATCGGAAATCCTCACCGGCCAGATCGCTATGCTGGCGGATCCGTTCATGCGCGCACAGATGGAGGAAGCCGTGGAGAGCGGCTCCTGCGTCGAGGCAGCAGCAGACAGTGTTTGCACCATGTATGCCGATATGTTTGCAGCGGTGGAGGATGAACTGATGCGCCAGCGCGCCACAGACATCCGTGACCTCCGCGGCCGTCTGCTGGCCATTCTCCTGGGCGCATCGGATGTGGATCTGTCCCAACTGGCGCCGGGAAGCGTCCTGGTAGCGCGGGATTTGACACCGTCCATGACCGTGGGACTGAAAAAGGAGAACATCGCCGCCATTCTCACCGAAACCGGCGGCCGAACAAGCCACTCCGCAATTCTGGCGCGTGCGCTTGAGCTGCCTGCCGTCCTCAGCGTGCCCAAGGCGCTGGAGTTTATCAAGGACGGTGACGGACTGATCGTAGACGGCGGAACAGGTGAGGTCATCCTCAACCCGGATGAGCGAACCCGGCGCGAATATCTCAAACGGCAGGAGGATTTCCAGGCGCAGCGCGCTTTGCTGGCAGTCTATCGGGATCGCCCCACAACGGATGCCGATGGCCGGCTCTATCGACTCTATGCCAACATCGGCTCCGCAACCGAGGCAAAAGCCGCCCTCCACGCCGGAGCCGAGGGTATCGGCTTGTTCCGCACAGAATTTTTGTTCATGAACCGCACCAGCCTTCCGGACGAAACCGTGCAATATGAGGCTTATCGGGCGGTTTCCCATACCATGGCTGGCCGCGAAGTCTTCATCCGTACCCTGGACGTAGGCGGTGACAAAGCCATCGACTACCTTGGCATGAAGCCGGAGGATAATCCTTTCCTGGGGCATCGCGCCATCCGCTACTGCCTGGATCGGCCGGAGCTTTATAAAGTGCAGCTCCGCGCATTGCTCCGGGCGGGCGCCGAGGAAAAGAACATTCGGATCATGCTTCCGCTCGTTTCCTGTGTGGAGGAGGTTCGCATGGCACGCAAGCTGCTCGAGGCTTGCAAGGCCGAGCTGGAGGCCGAAAAGGTTCCTTATGATAAGAACATCGCCTTAGGCGTGATGATCGAAACACCTGCTGCGGCGTTGATCGCCGATCTGCTGGCACAGGAAAGCGACTTCTTCTCCATCGGAACCAATGACCTGACCCAATATACCATGGCAGTTGACCGTGGCAACGCCATGGTGGAAAAGCTCTACTCTGTCTTCCAGCCTGCGGTGCTGCGTTCCATTCGCAACGTGATCGAAGCAGCCAAGAAAGCCGGCATCCCCGTGGGAATGTGCGGTGAAGCTGCGGCAGACCCGGCGCTCATTCCGCTGCTCATGGCTTGGGGACTGGACGAATTTTCCGTCAGCACGGCATCCGTGCTGTCCAGCCGTGCGTGCATCAGCCGTTGGCACGGAAGTGAAGCAGCAAAGCTGGCACAAGAAACAATGGGACTGTCCACCGCTGCCGGTACGGAAGGCTATCTCAGAGCAGCGGCCGAACCGGCGTAATATAAATCATTTCAACATTCCCATAAAGAGAAAGGATTTTCTTTCATGAAGGAACGTATTCAAAAATTCGGGCGCTTCCTCAGCGGCATGGTCATGCCCAATATTGGGGCCTTTATTGCCTGGGGATTTATCGCAGCCCTCTTTATTGCCGATGGCTGGTTCCCTAACGGAACCATTGCCTCGATGGTAGACCCCATGCTCAAATATCTGCTGCCCTTGCTGATCGGTTACACAGGCGGTAAGGCGGTAGGCGGCGTGAAGGGTGCGGTGGCCGGTGCCATCGCCACGCTGGGCGTCATTGTAGGCGCGGATATTCCCATGTTTATCGGCGCTATGATCGCCGGCCCTCTGGGCGGCTGGTGCATCAAAAAGTTCGACAAGGTTGCACAACCCAGGATCCCCGCCGGATTTGAAATGCTGGTCAACAATTTTTCCGTTGGCATTATCGGCGGCATTCTCGCCGTTGCCTGCTTGTTCCTCATTGGCCCGGTTTGCACTACTCTCACAACCTGGCTTGGCGAAGGGGTGAAGTGGCTGGTAAAGCACAACCTGCTGCCCGCAACCTCAATCCTGGTGGAGCCTGCAAAGGTGCTGTTCCTCAACAACGCCATCAACCACGGCGTGTTCACCCCCATCGGGGTACAAGAAGCGCTGGAAACAGGCAAATCCATCTTGTTTATGATCGAATCCAACCCCGGCCCCGGCCTTGGTTTGCTGTTGGCCTACTGTGTGGCTGGGAAAGGCTCCGCTCGTTCCTCCGCAGCCGGCGCCGCTTTCATCCAATTCGTTGGCGGCATTCATGAGCTGTACTTCCCCTATGTTTTGATGAATCCCATCTTGATCCTGGCACCCATGGCAGGCAATGCTGCCGGAATCACGGTGCTGTCTTTGCTCGGCGGCGGACTGAAGGGTGCAGCTTCTCCGGGCAGTATCATTGCCGAGATGCTGATGACGCCGAAGGGCGCTTATCTTGCCAACATTTTGGGCATTGCCGTGGCTGCCGCGGTCAGCTTTGTCGTGGCTGTATTTTTGCTGAAGACCTTCGGAAAAGAGGGCGATTTGGAAGCGGCGCAGAAGAAGGTAGCCGCCAACAAGGCAGCTTCCAAGGGGCAGACCGTTGCGGTCAGTACCGGTAGCGACGTGGAAATGAAGTCCGTGAAGAAAATCGTCTTTGCCTGTGATGCAGGTATGGGTTCCTCCGCGATGGGAGCCACCATGCTGCGCAACAAGTTCAAGGACGCAGGCATCACCGGCATTGAAGTTGTCCACCACCCGGTTTCCGAAATTCCCGGCGACTGTCAAATCGTGGTCACCCATCATGAGCTTGCCGGACGTGCGGAAGAGCGCGCGCCACAGGCCAGAATCATCCCCATTCAGAACTTTATGGGTGCGCCGGAATATGACGCTCTGGTTGAGGAGCTGCTGCAAGCACAAAAGGGCGCAGACACTCCTGCACAGGCACCTGTTGCAGAGAAAGAGATTCCCGCAGCCGAAGAAACATCTGTTCTGCTGGAACGTAAAAACATCGTGCTGGACTGTGCCAGCGTCACGCCGGAGGAAGCCATCATTGCCTGCGGCCGGCGGATGGTAGAAAGCGGCTATGTGGACGAGGCATACATCCAGGGAATGCTGGAGCGGGAAAAGAGCTTCTCCGTTGCCATCGGCAGTCACGTGGCCATTCCCCACGGCACCAACGAGGTAAAGCCGCTGATTAAGAAAACCGGCGTCGTTGTCATGACCTACCCGGATGGCATTGATTGGAACGGAGATAAGGTAAAGCTGGTGGTAGGCATTGCCGCCACGGATGAAGATACTGACGCAGTAGTCGCCGGTGCAGACAGTGAAAGTCTGTATCAGAAATTGAACGGCCTGTTATAACGCATTGAAAGGAGCCATTCCATTATGAAAACAAAAGCAGTCCGCCTTTATGGCGCAAACGACCTTCGTTTGGAGGAGTTTGAGCTTCCCGAGATCAAGGATGACGAGATCCTGGTCAGGGTCATGAGCGATAGTATTTGTATGTCCACCTATAAACTGTTGGTTCAGGGCACGGCGCATAAGCGCTGCCCGAAAAACGTGGACACCAATCCGGTTATCATCGGCCATGAATTTGCAGGTGACATCATAAAGGTCGGAAAAAAGTGGCAGAATGAATTCAAACCGGGTGAAAAATTTACCCAGCAGCCCGCTCTGAACTATAAAGGACGTCTGGATTCTCCGGGATATTCCTACGAGTACTGCGGCGGAGCCGCCACCTATTGCATCATGCCCCATGAAGTGATGGAGCTTGGCTGCCTGCTCCACTATGACGGTGAGAGCTATTTTGAGGCCAGCCTTGGCGAGCCGATGAGCTGCATTGTAGGCGGTTACTACGGCAACTACCACACCAACAAGACCAATCACGAGCATTCCATCGGCGTGAAGGAGGGCGGCAGCGTTCTTATCATGGGTGGTTGCGGCCCTATGGGTCTGGGAGCCATTGAGTACCCCATGACGTTGGAAAAGAAACCGGCGATGGTGGTAGTCACCGATGTGTCTGACGAGCGCATCGCTCGTGCACGCCAGGTGATTCCCGAGGAAATGGCTGCACAGCATGGAATCAAGCTGGTCTACGTCAATCCCAACAAGTGCGAGGATCAGTTTGCTACGCTCATGGAGCTGACCTGCGGCAAGGGCTACGATGACATCTTTGTCTATGCGCCCATCCGTCCTTTGGCAGAGATGGCAGATAAGCTGCTCGGCTTTGACGGCTGCATGAACTTCTTCGCCGGTCCTACGGACAATCAGTTCTCTGCAGAAATCAACCTCTACAACTGCCACTATACCTCCACGCACATCATGGGCACCACCGGCGGCAACACCGATGATTTAAAGGAATCCATTCGCCTGGCCGCCCAGGGAAAAATCCGCCCTGCCGTAATGGTCACCCACATCGGCGGCATCGACTCCATCGCGGAAACCACCGCCAACCTTCCCAAAATCCCCGGCGGGAAGAAGCTGACCTATACACAGTTCAACCTGCCCCTCACCGCCATCACAGATTTCCGTGAAAAAGGCAAAACCGACCCGTTGTTCGCCAAACTGGCCGACAGCTGCGATGCCCACAACGGCCTGTGGAACGCCGAAGCAGAGAAAATCCTGTTCGAGCACTTTGGTGTAAAGTAATCCGAGAAAAGCGGTAAAGCCCCGGCTTGCAGTCCTCATTCGGAACGCAAGCCGGGGCGCTTTTTGCACGAACGCGGGTGCGGTGTCGGCTGAGTCCGGAGAATCAATTTTTGCTGTCAAAATCCCTGTCGCTGACATACACATCAAATTATCACCCAAGGAAGACACAAAAACAATAACCGCAATGTGCAATCGTACCATAATGACCACCACAAAGCCAACGCCCCCGGGATAACGCGGCTCGACGTTGTTTTACCGCGCCGAAACACAGGAAATTTGGCGAAAAAGACGGAATTAGTTGACATTTTAGCAATTATAGTATAATATAGGTATAATATCATTTTTGAAGGAGAAACCAAAAATGCAAACAATTGCCAGCTTTACGGTAAACCACGATGTGCTGGAGAAGGGACTTTATGTTTCCCGCATCGATGGGGACGTTGTGACCTTTGATCTGCGGATGAAAAAGCCAAATGGCGGAGATTATCTGCCGGTCGGCGCGATGCATACATTGGAGCATTTGCTGGCAACCTATCTTAGAAACAGTGCTTATTCAAACGCTGTCATTTACACCGGCCCGATGGGCTGCCGAACCGGTTTTTATTTACTTTTCCGCGATAGCGTCAGCAAGGTTGAGGTGTTGCGGCTGGTGCAGCAGGCGCTGCAATTTGTGGTGCGCTTTGAGGGGGAAATTCCCGGCTCAAAGCGTTGGGAATGCGGCAACTATCTCGAACACGACCTGCCGGGTGCAAAGGCAGTTGCAGCGGATATGCTGCAGGTTTTGCAAAATTGGACACAGGAGAAAATGCAATATGCACAATAAATTTGCGCTTGGCATCATTGGCGCAATGCAAAGCGAGGTTGCGCTGCTGCACGCCTGTTTGGAGCAGGTGCAGGTGCAGACCATTGGCGGTCTGGAATTTCACAGCGGTTTGCTTAGCGGCAAGCAGGTGGTCGTGGTTCGGTGCGGCGTGGGTAAGGTGAACGCCGCACGTTGCACGCAACTGCTGGTAGACTTTTTCCACCCTGATTGCATCGTCAACACCGGTATTGCCGGCGGCATTGGACAGGATCTGGCAGTTGGCGATGTGGTGGTAGCGACCGGGCTGATTCAGCACGATTTTGACGTGACCGCTTTTGGTTATGCAAGGGGCAATTTAACTGACCGTACCGCGCCGGACAAGCCAACAATTTTTTACTCCGATGCGCATCTGGTAGAATTGCTCACGCAGACGATCGCGTCCGA
>CAMDZY010000073.1 GCA_945910975.1 uncultured Clostridia bacterium
TTTTTTGTGACGTACACGCCGCCGCAAAAAATGATTGAATTTTATTCGCCGCTATAGCGGCGAACTCTGCGAGGCCTTTTCAACACGCTGAGCCGCATCGGGAGTACCCCGATGCGGCTCGTGTTTTTATGGCGCGATGCAATCAAGTTCTTGCCAAACCGTCTACGTGCAGCACAACGCCGGTGATATAGCCGGCCTTGTCGCTGGCAAGGAAGACGAAGGCATTGGCAATGTCTTCCGGTTCACCGATGCGGCGCAGCGGGATGGTGGCAATGAGCGGCTCAATGACCTGCTTGGGCACGGCCTGCATCATGTCCGTATTGGTGATGCCGGGTGCAACGGCGTTGACGCGGATGCCCTTGGGGCCAAGCTCCCGCGCAAGTGAGAGCGTCATGCCGTTGACGGCGAATTTACTGGTGGGATATGCCACGCCGGAGGGCTGACCGTCACGGCTGACCATGCTGCTGGTGTTGAGGATGCAGCTGCCGGGTTGCATATACTCCACGACGGCGCGGCAGCAGTAAAAGGCTGCGTTGACGTTCAAATCCATGGTTTTCCGGAATTGCTCGGGCGTGTATTGGCTCAGGGGCTGGGAAGCGGACACACCGGCATTGTTGACCAAAATGTCAATTTTGCCGTATTTTTGCGCAACTTCCGCAAAGGCTTTTGCGACGGCATCATAGTCCGCAAGATCGGGACTGATGCCCTCTACGGGATAGTCGGGATTCTCCGCAAGCAGTTTTTCTACTGCCGCCTGCGCGGTTTCCGGGCGGGAGCCGCACAGAATGACGCGTGCGCCCTGCGCAAGAAATTCCTTCACCGTGGCAAACCCGATTCCTCTGGTTCCGCCGGTGATAATGGCAACCTTATCCTTTAGCAGCATAATAAAGTCCTCCTTTGGTAAAATGTACAACTAATTTCCATGGTATCCACAATAATTATAGCACTTTATCCGGTTTTGTCAATTGCTGCACCAAAATTGCCCGAAAATCGTGCGACAAATTCCCATGGGTTTTGTGCTTTTTCGTAAAAATCTTTGCGCAGACTATGCAAACCGCTACATTTGTGGTATAATAGCCGCAAAGCGGCTATTATACATTTAATCGCCATTTTTCCTCCCGGCTTTGCCGGACAGGAAAAATATGGCTAATTATACCATTCCGCTACGCTGCATGGTATAATTCCAGCGATAAAACGAATAAGATTCTATGTTCCATGACCGCAATTCCAATACACATTGGAGTGAACGGATGAAAGGAGTTTTCTATGACGCTGGATCAATTAAAACCAAATCAAAGCGCAACGATCCTCGCGGTCGGAGGACAAGGTGCGTTGCGGCACCATCTGCTCGATATGGGCTTGACGCCCGGTGTGGAAGTGACGCTGCGAAAGGTTGCGCCGATGGGCGACCCGATCGAGTTGGAGCTGCGCGGCTATGAGCTGACGCTCCGGCTGGAGGAAGCAAAGACTATCACGATCAACAATCTCCACACGAAGAAACCCACTGTCCAGACCGAAACGCGTCACACCCCGGTGGCGCACCCCGGCGTGGGGGAGCTGGGCGCGGCCAGAAGCTATCGTGCCAACAAAATCGGCGCGGTGATCCCCAAGGGTTCACCCATCACCTTTGCGCTGGTCGGCAATCAAAACTGCGGCAAAACAACGCTCTTTAACCAACTGACCGGCTCCAACCAGCACGTGGGCAATTTCCCCGGCGTGACGGTGGACAAGAAGGACGGCGTCATTCGCGACCACCCCGAAGCGGTCGTGACGGATCTGCCCGGCATTTACTCCCTGTCGCCATATTCAAATGAAGAGATCGTCACCCGCGACTTTTTGATGCAGACCAATCCGACCGGCATCATCAACATTGTGGACGCCTCCAACATCGAGCGCAATCTGTATTTGACCATGCAGCTGATGGAATTGGGCATTCCAATGGTGCTGGCGCTGAACATGATGGACGAGGTGCGCGCCAACGGCGGCTCGATTCTCATCAACGAGCTGGAGGAAATTTTGGGCATCCCGGTCGTTCCGATTTCCGCCGTGAAAAATGAGGGCATCGATGAACTGGTTGACCATGCCATGCACGTGGCACGGCACCGCGAAGCGCCGGGCAGAATCGACTTTTGTGCCGATAACGGCGATGCGTCCGACCCAGTCGGCGCAGTCCACCGCTGCATCCACGCAGCAGTCCACCTGCTCGAGCCGCACGCGCAGGCGGCGGGTCTGCCGGTGCGTTTTGCCTCCACAAAGATGGTGGAGGGCGACCACCTGATCACCGAGGCCATGCAGCTGCCGGACGACAAGAAAAAAACGTTGGAGAGCATCATCTCCCTGATGGAGCAGGAAACCGGGCTGGATCGCGAGGCGGCGCTGGCCAATATGCGCTTCTCCTTTTTGGAAAAACTGTGTGGCAAAACAGTGGTCAAGCCCCACGAGAGCCGGGAACATAAACGCAGCGTGGCAATCGACCGCGTGCTGACCGGCAAATATACCGCCATTCCCTGCTTTATTGGCATTATGGCACTGGTGTTTGTGATGACGTTCAGCCTGATCGGTGCGGCGCTGTCGGATTTGATGGCCTACAGCGTAGACGGACTGATCGGCCTGATCGACCGCGGCTTGACCGCTGTGCAGATCAACCCCGTGGTGCATTCGCTGGTGGTAGACGGCATTTGCAGCGGCGTGGGCAGTGTGCTGAGCTTTTTGCCGACCATTGTCACACTGTTCTTCTTCCTCTCCATTTTGGAGGACACCGGCTATATGGCGCGCGTGGCGTTTGTGATGGATAAGCTGCTGCGCCGTATCGGCCTTTCCGGCCGGAGCATTGTGCCGATGCTGATCGGCTTTGGCTGTTCGGTGCCGGCCATTATGGCGACCCGAACCCTGTCGAGTGAGCGCGACCGCCGCATGACGATTTTGCTCACGCCCTTTATGAGCTTCAGCGCCAAGCTGCCCATTTACGGCCTGTTTACCAGTGCATTCTTCCCCAGACAGTGGCAGCCGCTGGTGATGGTAGGCTTGTACATACTGGGCATTTTGTGCGGCATTGTCTATGCGCTGATTTTGAAAAAAACCGGCTTCAAGGGCGAACCGGTTCCCTTTGTGATGGAGCTGCCCAACTACCGGATGCCGAGCGCCAAGAGCGTCGGCCACCTGCTGTGGGAAAAGGCGAAGGGCTTTATCCAAAAGGCATTTACCATTATTTTGCTGGCAACAGTCGTCATTTGGTTCTTGCAGACCTTTGATATTCGTCTGAACGTAGCAGCCACCGCCGAACAGAGCCTACTTGCACGGATCGGCAGCTTGATTTCCGTGATTTTTGCTCCGCTTGGCTTCGGTGATTGGCGTGTTTCCACCGCGCTGATCACGGGCTTCGTCGCAAAAGAGAGCGTTGTTTCTACGTTAACTGTCCTGTTGGGCGACAATTTGGGTGGCTTGAACGCCCTCTTTACACCGGCCACAGCGTTTGTATTTTTGGTATTTACACTGCTGTACACGCCCTGTGTTGCAGCAATTGCAACGGTCAAGCGGGAGATGGGCAGCACAAAGGCGGCTGTGGCGCTCTCCGTTTGGCAATGTGTTCTGGCATGGCTTGTGGCGTTCTTATTCCACGGCCTGCTGATGCTGGTGGGGTTGGTGTAGCAGATGCATCGCGTACGAATTTCGGATATCGCGGAGGAATTGGGTCTGAGCACCGCAACGGTGTCCAATGTGCTGCACGGAAAGACACATAAAGTGTCAAATGAGACCGTACAGCGCGTACAGGCTCTGTTGGAGGAGCGCCAGTATATTCCCAGCATGGCAGGGATTTTGCTGGCGCAAAATTCCTCGCGGATCATCGGTGTGATCATCAACGACCACGAAAAATATGAGCGGCACACGCTGGAGGACAGCTACATTGCGTCCTCCCTCAACCGCCTTAGCACGGAAATTGAAGCAAACGGGCAGTTTATGATGGTGAAAAAGACCACCAGTCCGGCGGAAATCATTCGCTTTGCCTCCATGTGGAACCTCGACGGTATGGTGCTGATGGGCTTTTGCGACCAGGATTATTGCCAATTGCGCAGCCATATGCACGTGACGTTTGTGGTGTACGACGGCTACGGCGAGGATGCCGAGCGGATTTGCAATATTACAATTGACAATTTCAACGGCGGCTTTCAGGTTGGCACATACCTCAAAGCCGCCGGACATACGCGCGCCGTGTGCATCGCCGACAATCAGGTATGCATTGACAAGGATCGCTACTGCGGCTTTTGTGCCGGATTTGGCAAAGAGGGCGCGGATTTTTTGCAGGTTCCCATGCAGAAAGAGCAGAGGATTCAATTTTACAAGGAGAATTTAGCACAAATTCGCGGCTATACGGCAGCATTCGCAGTTTCGGATGCCTATGCCTTTGAGTTTGTGCGCTTTTTGCAGCAACAGGGAATTTGCGTGCCGGAGGATATTTCGGTGGTGGGCTTTGACGATACGCCGCTGTGCGGTCTGCTCTCGCCAACCCTCAGTTCGGTGCGGCAGGATGTGGCGCAGCGAGCCAAAATTGCCATGCGCTGCCTGACGGACTTAAAGCAGGGCAAGCCGGTTCCTCCGCGTATTGTCTTACCGGTGCAATTTGTGCAGCGGGAGAGTACACAATATACAAAACAGCCAAATTTGTAGGGTCATTTTTTGGCGATGGTTATGCGTTTAACCTTTGAAAAACGCCCCACCCAACGCTATAATGAAGGCAGAAAAGCAGCCTGTCAAAAAAGAAACTTATTGACAGGCCGGCAAAAAACGTTGGGAGGCTCGTATGAAACAGAATCAAACGTTCTTCCGAACGGTCTGCACACTGGCCATTCCCGTGGTGCTGCAATCGATGCTGCAATCCTCGTTCAGCATTGTTGACCAAATTATGATCGGGCAGTTGGGCAGCGTCAGCGTGGCGGGCGTTGGACTGGCCGGAAAATTTTCTTCCATTTATTCCGTTGTTGTTTCCGCAATCGGCGCAGTGGCGGGAATTTTGATTGCCCAGTATTTGGGACAGCAGAACCGCGCGCAGGTGCGCAAGAGCTTTTGGATCAATTTGTTGCTGGCAGGCGGGCTGGCCGTTGGCTTTACGGCGGTGTGTTTCCTGATGCCACACCGCGTGATGGGCTTGTATTCCAGGGATGAAGCCACCGTTCAAGCCGCCGGCGATTATTTATTCCTCCTCGCCGGAACCTTCCTGCCGATCGCGGGTGCGACGCTTTTGTCCACGCTGTACCGCTGCATGGAAAAAGCGTCGCTGCCGCTGTATGCCAGCATCGGTGCGGCGCTGCTCAACACCGGCTTGAACTACCTGCTGATTTTTGGCAAATGGGGCTTTGCACCGATGGGGGCAAAGGGCGCGGCGATTGCCACGGTGATTTCCCAGTGGGGCAATCTGCTGATCATGCTCCTGCTGCTGATTCCCAACCGGAAGCTGCTGGCAACGCAGAGAAGCGCGGCGCACGTGAAATTCCGGTGGAAGCAGTACGCACTGATGCTGCTGCCGGTTCTGGTGTGCGAGTTCGCATGGAGCCTTGGTGAGAATGTGTATGCTGCCATTTATGGCAACATGAGTACCAATGACAGCGCTGCCATGACGCTGCTCAACCCGATTCAGGGCTTGATGACGGGTAGCTTGTGCGGCTTGTCACAGGCGGCCGGCGTGATTATCGGCAAGCGGCTGGGCAGTGGGGAATACGGTGGGGCATATGCCGCAGCAAAAAAGCTGCTTTGCTACGGCCTGATCGGTTCGCTCGTGCTGTCGGCGCTGATCGTGCTGCTGCGCGGATGGTATGTGCAGATTTACCGTGTCGAACCGGAGGTCAGACAGTTGACCCAACAGATCATGCTGGCCTACGCCCTGATTGCGCCGTTTAAGGTGCAAAATATGATTCTCGGCGGCGGCATTTTGCGCAGCGGCGGCAAGACGCAGTATGTGATGGGCATCGATATGCTGGGAACCTGGGTGTTCGGCGTACCGCTGGGTCTGCTGTCCGCCTTTGTCTGGAAGCTGCCCATTGCCTGTGTCTATTTCATCTTATCCCTGGAAGAATGTGTCCGCTTCGCCGTGTCCCTTGTCATCCTGCGCCGCAAAAAATGGATGCAAAGCCTAAAGGGCTGATAAAAAATCCGAATTGACCACATCGGCCAATTCGGATTTTTGCAGCATCCTCTGCGGTGCTTTTTCGGACGGCTCAGAGCGCTCCGTATGCTTCGTCGCCCACGGCTTCACACCACTCGTTGGAGCAGTTCTCACCGGGCGCCTCGAATGCAATATGGCTGAACCAGCTATCTTTGGCCGCACCGTGCCAGTGCTTCACGCCGGCGGGGATATACACCACATCACCGGGGCGAAGCGCCTGCGCCGGCTTGTCCCACTCCTGATACCAGCCCCGGCCATCCGTGCAGAGCAGGATCTGCCCGCCGCCGCTGGTAGCATGGTGGATGTGCCAGTTGTTCCGGCATCCCGGCTCAAATGTGACGTTCGCAAGGAAGATGGTCTGCTTGGGATCCGTCAGGGGTTTTAGATAGGAATTGCCGGTAAAATATTGGGCATAGGCATCATTGGGCGCGCCCAAGCCGAACAGACCGCCGTCCTTACCGTCATCGTCCTTGTAGACTTCCACCGCCATGCGGAAAGCCGCCCATGCGTTCGGCCAACCGGCGTAGAACGCAAGATGCGTGAGAATTTCCACCATCTCCGCCTTGGTGACGCCGTTTTGTTTCGCGGTGGCCAGATGGTATGCAAAGGAACTGTCCACCAGACCCTTGCTGACGAGTGCGGCGACCGTGAGGATAGAGCGCATTTTTAAGGACAAGCCCTCCCGGTTTCACACCTCGCCAAAAAGAATGTCGTCGTTCAAATGGGCAAATTCAGGAGCAAACGCCCCAAGGCTGTCCCGACCTGCAGTTTGCTTCACCATAATATGATCCTCCGTTTGTGTTGCTTCGCGCAAAATTACGCCAGCCACTTTTCGATTTCCGGCTTTGCATTCCGGATGCTCCCGCCGCGCAGAGCAAGCCCCTTTTTCACCACGGCGCCCGGGCACAGCCGACGAATGTCTGCCTCGCTGCGACCCATGCCGCTGCCCTCGTGCGTGCAGAAGGGATAGATGGTCTTGCCGGTGTAATCGAAATGCTCCAAAAACGTAAACACGCACATGGGCATGGTGCCCCAGTAGTTGGGGTAGCCCAAGTAAATGGTGTCGTATTCCTCCAAATGCTCGGGATAGCACTTCAACTCCGGACGAGCATCCCGCCGCTGGTCGGCCTGTGCCTCGGCGATACAGGTGTTGTAGCGCTTGGAGTAGGCCTGCACCGGGTCAATTGAAAAGACATCCGCGCCCGTCAGCTCCCGGATCATATCCGCCGCTACTTCTGTGTTGCCAACGGGCAGCTCCTTTAGGGTTCCGCTGACATAATTTTCCCCCCGCCGGGAAAAGTACGCAATGATTGCAGCCATACAACCGCCTCCTTTATTTTCAGACCGTCAAAAAAGCCTCGCAGAGTTCGCCGCTATAGCGGCGAATAAAATTCAATCATTTTTTGCGGCGGCGTACTCCGCGCTAAGAGCCGCCCTTCGGGCGGTTGCGCTATGCACGCCCGCTGCGGCGGGTGTGTGCGTCACAAAAAATACCTTACAGGACGCAAACGTGCGAGTCAAGTGCCATAGGCACTTGGCGAGTGCGCTGCTTAAGTCCGGCAATGTTCTTCCGCGAGGAAGAACTCTGTTGAAAAACGAAGTTTTTCAACAGCCTGATTGTATAAAGAAAACCACCGGCTATGCCGGTGGTTCCAAAAAGCTTTAGCTATGCCTAGAAAAAATATCCTCCTATGATTATAGTAAATGTGGTCTGCCAACCGCAATTAGAAAATCATAGGATGAATCAAGTCCAGATGAAACTTGACACAAGTAGTTTAGCACACACGAAGTGGGAATGTAAATACCATATCGTATTCGCTCCGAAATATCGACGACAAATCATCTACGGAAAGATAAAGATGGATATAGGGCAAATGCTACGAAAACTATGCGAGTACAAGGGTATAGAAATTATTGAAGCAGAGGCGTGTAAAGATCATGTACATATGCTTGTATCGATACCACCCAAGTATAGTGTGGCACAGATTATGGGCTATCTCAAAGGAAAGAGTAGCTTAATGATATTTGAGAAGTATGCAAATCTCAAGTACAAGTATGGGAACCGGCATTTCTGGTGCCGGGGAT
>CAMDZY010000074.1 GCA_945910975.1 uncultured Clostridia bacterium
GAGCTGTCGCAGATTGCATGGGAAGTGACAGAGGATGACCCGGAGCTGTATTCGGGCTTGATTACCTGCTCCCGCTATACCACTGATGGCCTGTCTGCGTCTGTATTCCTCAATTACAGCGCCTACGATCCCTATGAAACCGGCGCACCTGCAGTTCCCGGTCAAGGCGGCACCCTGAAGGTAACGCTCAACGGCGTCAGCCGCGAGATGCATATTGATTGGGAAGACCTCTACAAGACAAGCACGGATGAAGATTTGGTTTCCGATATGATGGACAGCGATCAGACCTGCTACGTCACACAGGGCGAAACGGCTACACTGGTAGCAAGATATAACAATGTCAATGCCCATGACTTTGGCAAGGTAGCGCTGTATACTGCGGACGGCTATGTCATGTCTGGCTCCGACAATCCCACAACCCCGGCTGTCGGCCTGAGCCTGGATGGACCTACGTTCTATCAGTGCAACGGAGAATGGAAGGGCAAGCTGGTGAATCAGGAGGGCTATGCCCTGCCGGAGAAGATCCATGTGCTGTTCCGGTATGACTACGGCTATGAATATGAATTGACGCAGGATGCCTACTACAATGGCTATACCTATGATCCCACAACCGGTGAGATTTCCACAGGCACTCCTTACGGCAGCGAAACCACACTGGTGATCCGCGCAGACGGCGTCGAGAGCGAGGGAAATCCGGCCGGAGAAATGAGCGGCACGGAATACGAAACGCCGGAAGCACTTTATGGCCCGTTTGACTGGACAGTTACCAGCGGCAGCGGGGAGCTGACAACGGCTGAGGGTGTGCAGATGAACGGCGCGACCAAGAATGTTGCCTACTATACACCTGCCGAACCCGGCGTCAGCTATCTGACCGCAACAAGCAAGGACGGCGCCTATTCCATCAACTTTGCAGTCATCAGCGAACCGGTCAGAGCGACCAAGTTGGATCTTGACCGGCATGAGGTCACGATGAAGCTGGAGGATACTGCGACGCTGACCCCGATTTTTGATCAGGAGCCGACGTTGGAATCTGACAAAGAACTGATTTGGACATCCTTTGACCCCGATGTGGTTACCGTAGATGAAAACGGCAAATTGACAGCGGTTGGCGCAGGCTATGCCTATGTCAAGGCTTCGATTGCCACAAATACCACCGTGCAGACCTATTGCATTGTCCATGTAGAGGGCTGCGAGCATCCGGAAACAGAGATCCGTGATGCCAAAGACCCCACCTGCACAGAAGAGGGCTACACCGGCGATACCTTCTGTACCGTTTGCGGCGAACTGGTTGAAAAGGGCGAAGTGATTCCTGCGGCCGGTCACCAATTTGTGGACACCGTGGTAGCACCGGACTGCGAACACGGCGGCTATACCGAACACGTTTGCAGCGTCTGCGGCCTTACCGAGCGCGATACCGAGGTTCCGGCAACTGGCCACCAATTTGTGGATACAGTAGTTGAACCGGACTGCGAACACGGCGGCTATACCGAGCACGTTTGCAGCGTCTGCGGCCATACCGAACGCGACAGCGAGGTTCCCGCAACCGGCCACAGCTTCGGCGAATGGGAAACCAAAAAGGAAGCAACCTGTTTTGAAGCCGGCGAACAGATTCGTACCTGCACCGTGTGCGGCGCAACGGAAACCCGCACAATCGAGCCGAACAGCGACCATTGCCCGTCTGCGGCATTTGAAGATCTGGATTGCACAAGATGGTATCACGAGGGCGTAGACTTTGTGCTGGAAAACGGCTACATGGTTGGCGCAACGGCAACGCACTTTGACCCCAATTCCCCGGTCACCCGCGGACAGCTGGTTACAATCCTGTACCGCGTCGCAGGGGCTCCGGAGGTCAACGGAGATTCCGGCTTTACGGATGTGGCGCAGACCAGCTACTACCATGACGCAGTTGTTTGGGCAAAGCAAAACGGCATTGCTGCCGGAATCACGCCCACAACATTCTGCCCGGGCAACAAGCTCACGCGCGAGCAGATGGCGTCCTTCCTCTACCGCTATGCGGATAAAATGGGTTACGATGTGACCAAGCGTGCCGATTTGGACATTTTCACCGATGCCAATCAAATCAGCGCATATGCAACCAATGCAATTTCCTGGGCAGTAGCCGAAGGCTTGCTGGTCGGAACCGACAATGCAATGCTGCCTGGCGGCAATGCCACCAGAGCACAGGCGGCCAGCGTGATTGCACGTTTCTGCAAGAACATCGTCAAATAAAACAAGCACAGCGCCCATCCTGACAAAACAGGATGGGCGCCGGATGATTCAAAACCGATGGCCGCACAGCACGCGGTCATCGGTTTATCCATTCATTATGTTGGGTCTGAAGCCGTGATTTCTTCAGACGCTCTCCGGTTGTATCTCCGCACGAATCGCAGAAATTTCGTAGGCCGTGCGCTGTTCACTGCCGGAATCCAATTGCTTGGTGTATGTCCGGCTTTGCAGTCGTCCGGTGATTTGCAGCACCGTGCCGGTGGGATAGCCACTGATCTCCTGCGCCGTGCGCCCCCAAAGAATGCAGGGCAGATAGTCGGTGCGGCGATAGTGCCGGTTCACGGCAAGCATAATGTCACAGATTTCCCGCCCAAGCGGCGTTCTGCGGAAGGTTGGCTCCCGGCAAATGGTACCGGTCAGAACCACCAAATTCTCCGGCTCACTGTCACACAGCTGTATAAATTGGGCAAAGACAGAAATGATCAGCTTGCGTCCGCTTTCGTTGCGGCTGTTAAAGGAGCGAATTTGCCCATCAACATACATTGTGTCGCCGACGGCCAAGTCCAGCCCATTCAAGAGCACTTCACCGACAATGATCTGCAAAGTGTCCGTTGTGCCGGACAGCCGTTCCACCTCCAGCGGGAAGCGATAGAATTTTCGTCCATGATTTTCGTGCGAATACTCGGGCATTGCGCCGAGTTGACCACATAATTCAATTCGATTTGCGGTATTGTCCATTCTCCCACCTCGTTTTTGACCCCACCGGTGGCAAGGTCAGGAATACTGATAAGACAGCCATAAGTTCACAATTCGTCTTATGGCAGAGTATATTCCCAAACAAGGCGCAATATACCGCAAATCTCAGCGGCGCTTTTTGCAGCCCACTCTTTTCGGACGGATCAGGCACTTTTCGCCGTTGCCGATCAAATCCTGCCGCCCGGCTTTTTGCAGTGCTTCATACACAAGCGCATAATTTTTCGGGTCGCGATATTGGATCAGCGCCCGCTGCATCGCTTTTTCGTGCGGGTCGGTCGGCACATAAACCGGCTGCATGGTGCGTGGGTCAAGGCCGGTGTAGTACATGACCGTGGAGATGGTGGACGGGGTAGGGTAGAAGTCCTGCACCTGCTCCGGCATATAGCCCATATCGCGGATATGCTCCGCCAGCTCCACAGCCTCTTTCAAAGAGGAGCCGGGATGCGAGGACATCAGATAGGGCACAACATATTGTTCCATTCCCAGCCGCTCGTTCATATGGCGATATTTTTCGACAAACTGCTTGTAGACGCTGTTCATCGGCTTGCCCATCAGGGTCAAAACCCGGTCGCTGACGTGTTCCGGCGCAACCTTCAGCTGCCCGGAGATATGATACTTGACCAATTCGCGGAAAAAAGTGGGATCCTTGTCCGCCAGCAGGTAGTCAAAGCGAATCCCGCTGCGAATGAATACTTTTTTCACGCCGGGCAAAGCGCGCAGCTTGCGCAAAAGCTCCACATAGTCCGTGTGATCTGCCCGCAGATTTTTGCACGGCTTGGGGAATAGACACTGCTTGGTGGGGCAGACGCCCTTGGTTTCCTGCTTTTCGCAGGCAGGCTGACGGAAATTGGCAGTTGGCCCGCCAACATCGTGGATGTAGCCTTTAAAATCAGGCATATGCGTCATCCGCTCGGCTTCTTTCAGAATGGACTCATGGCTTCGTGTCTGCACGATGCGCCCCTGATGAAATGTAAGCGCACAAAAGCTGCACCCGCCAAAGCAACCCCGGTTGGAAACCAGACTGAATTTGACCTCCTGAATGGCAGGCACGCCGCCCAGCTTTTCATAGCTGGGATGATAAGTGCCTGCATACGGAAGGTCGTAAATCGCGTCCATTTCTTCCGTACGCAGCGGCTTCTGCGGCGGATTTTGCACCACAAACTCCCGCTCACTGTATGGCTCGACCAAACGCTTGCCAATGAACGGGTCGGTGTTGCAGTATTGCGTGTAAAAGCTGCGGGCATAGCTGGCCTTGTCCTGCTTTAATTCGGGAAACGAGGGCAGCAGTTGATAATCATAGACATCATCCAGATTTTTTGCCTTAAAGACCGTCCCGTCAATAAATGTAACGTCGCGGATGGAAAGCCCACTGTTCAGCGCGTCCGCGACCTCCACAATGGCCTTTTCGCCCATCCCATAAATCAGCAGATCAGCCTGCGCGTCCAGCAGCACCGAGCGCTTGAGCTTGTCCGACCAGTAGTCGTAGTGCGCCAGCCTGCGCAGACTGGCTTCAATGCCGCCAATGATGATGGGAACATCCCGGAAGGTCTGCCGAATCAAATTGCAGTAGACGGTTACCGCGTAATCCGGCCGCATTCCTGCCACACCGCCGGGTGTGTAAGCATCCTGCCGCCGCCGGTGGTGGGACACGGAGTAGTGGTTGACCATCGAGTCCATATTGCCGCCCATCACCAGAAAGCCCAGACGCGGTCTGCCCAACACGGCAATCGATTCCGGCTGCTTCCAATTCGGTTGGGAGATGATGCCGACCTTATATCCGGCATTTTCCAGCACCCGGCTGATGATGGCATGACCGAACGAGGGGTGATCCACATAGGCATCCCCGATAATATACACAAAATCGCACTGCGTCCAGCCGCGCTTTTTCATATCCCGCTTGGAAATTGGTAAAAAGTCCGCCATAGCTCGCCCTCCTGAATCAAGCTGTAATAAAAAAGACAGGCGAGCGGCCTGTCTTAATTATTCATGTTTGCAGATACAATGTTAGATGGCACGTTCAACCTTGTTGGAACGGAGACATCTTGTACAAACGTATACATGGCGCGGAGTACCATCGACAATCGCCTTCACGCGCTTGACATTGGGCTTCCACATTCTGTTGGAGCGTCTGTGGGAGTGAGAAACCTTAATGCCGAAAGTAACGCCCTTGCCGCAAATATCGCACTTAGCCAATAGCTGCACCTCCTATCCATAGGTAAAACCGTAATCATGAGCGCCATCCAGAAGACGCCGCTAAATATAATAGCAAATTTTGCGCCAAATTGCAAGAGCAAAATCAAATTTTTTTCATTTTTTATCATAAAAAATGCGTTTGACAGCGAAAACGGCGCAGCAAAATAGCAGTGTTGCAGAAAACTGCTGCCGATTAACCCCACAGAGCGGAGAGCATGGGAATAATTTGCTTTTTACGCGACATGATTTTTGGCAGAAAGACGGTGTTCTGCATGGGGTCGGCGCCGAAGGCCTGCTCAATGGCATTGGTGTCGCCGAGATAAATCAGCTGTGTGCCTTCCAGTAGAACGTCTGTCAGCATCAAAAGCATCAGGTCGTAGTTTTGCTTTGTCATATAATCTGACATTGCGACAAGGAATTCATCCTTGCGTTCCAACATTCGGATGGAATCCACGCAAGTAATCTGGCTGACGCCCAAGTTGTGACCGGCAATGTGGAAATCCTTAAAATCGACAAACAGCAGATCCGCCGCACTCTTATCCTCCGGGCAGGTGGCCGAGAAAATCGCTTTACCCAAATCATCCAGCGATTCATTGGCAATGCGCGCCATGCGCTCTGCCATATCGCGGTCGCGCGGGGTGGAGGTGGGGGATTTGAACATAACCGTGTCGGAAACAATGGCAGCGGCCATCAGACCAGCCAGCTTTTCCGAGGGCAATAAGCCCTTTTCCTGGTACATTCCGGCAACAATCGTGGTGGTACTGCCGACCGGCTCGTTGCGGAAGTAGATAGGATTGCCGGTTTGAATGTCGGCCAGCCGGTGATGGTCGATAATTTCCAAAATTTCTGCCTGCTCCAAACCGGGCACCGACTGCGCAAACTCGTTGTGGTCGACCAGAACCACCTGCTTGCGGCGCGGACGGATCAAGTGATAACGTGAAAGTGTGCCGACCACACGTTCGTTTTCGTCCAAAATCGGGTAGCAGCGGAAGCGGTTTTGCAGCACTTCCTCGCGCACATCGTCAATAAAATCATCGAGATGGAAGCAGACCAGCGGACTGGTGCTGCACACACGCGCAATGGGAATGGATTGGAAAATCAAGCGGACTGCGCGGTACGGGTCGAAGGGCGTGGAAATGATGCAGGTGTCCGTTGGGATGCTGCGCAGCTCCTCGTCAAGCTCTGACTGGCAGAGGATCACGCATTTTACGCCGAGATCCAGCGCCCGACGAATCATATCCGGCTGATGCCCGCACACGACAATGCTCTGCTTGTCGGAAAACAGCAAATTCTGGCGGCTTTGCGGCAGTGCGATCGTGACCTCACCGGAGAGCGTGTCCACCATACTGCCGGCATCGTTGAGAATTTTCCCCTCCAGTACGCCCAGCAGATTAAACAGGGGAATCTCCTCCACACAGTGCTGTTCCACGGTGTTCATGTCATAGGAGGCGATGTCGCCGGAGGAAAGCATACCATATAATGTGCCGTCCTCGCGTGTGACGGGGATCGCGGCGATGCTGGGGTCATTCTTCATGGCTGTCCAGGCGCGGGAGAGCGTGACCATGGAGTTGAGCGCCGGCGGCGTGTCAAAATCCAAATCGCGCACCTGTGTCCGCATGGTTTTGATGTACACAGGCGGTTCAAAACCGAAGCGGTCAAGCACAAGCTGCGTTTCGTCGCTGACATGACCAAGCCGAGCAGCCTGATACTGCCGGTCGCCGAGAGAATTGCGCAGGGCAGCGTAGGCCATCGCAGAAACGATGGAATCGGTGTCCGGATTTCTGTGACCTGTCACATATATTTGTTCCATATGCTTCCTCCAATATATTCATTAATATAATGTTAGCGCTTTTTTTCCGAACTGTCAAGAAATTCAAAAGAAAAAAGCGTGTGTTGAAAAATAGAATAACGGGATATTTTGGAAAATATGATAAATATGCTCAATTTAACTTGCGTTATGGGCGATTTTATTGTATAATTAGCAAAATGGATTTTCAAAGTGAAGGAGTTTGGACTATGGCGACATTTTTTGTGAACGGACAGAAGGTCACTGCGGCAAAAAATGAAAAGCTGCTGCGCTTTTTGCGCGACACGCTGCACCTGACATCGGTAAAGGACGGCTGCAGCGAGGGCGCTTGCGGTGCTTGTACGGTTCTGATCAACGGCGAACCCTGCAGGGCCTGCGTGCCGGACACCGACCGCTTGGAGGGCAAGAATATCCTTACCATCGAGGGTCTGAGCGATTGGGAGTCAAAGGTTTTTACTTACGCTTACGGCGAGGCCGGCGCGGTGCAGTGCGGCTTTTGCATTCCCGGCATGGTGATGTGCACCAAGGCGCTGCTGGACAAAAACCTCGACCCGACCGAGGAAGAAATTCGGTATGCGCTGCGGAATAATTACTGCCGCTGCACCGGTTATACCAAAATCATCGCCGCAGTCAAGCTGTCGGCGGAGATTCTGCGCAATGGCGTGATTCCGGAAAAAAGCGCGGATGACTGGAAACTGGGCAGCAGAGTCCACCGGCTGGACGTAGAAGAAAAAGTGCTTGGCACCGGCAAATATCCCGATGATTTCTATCTTGACGGTATGTGCTATGGCTCAGCCGTGCGCAGCAAATATCCAAGAGCACGTGTGCTTGGCATCGATACCGCCGCTGCAAAGGCACTGCCCGGCGTGGTTGCCGTGCTGACAGCGGAGGACATTCCCGGCGAAAATAAAATCGGCCATCTCAAGCATGACCAATACACCCTGATCCCCGTGGGCGGCCTGACCCATTATCTGGGCGACGCGATCGCGTTGGTTGTGGCGGAGGATCAGAAAACACTGGAAAAGGCGAAAAAGCTGGTCAAGGTAGAATATGAAGTTCTGCCGATGGTGCACAACATCGCGGAGGCCGCCGCACCGGATGCCCCCAAGGTGTTCGATGAGGAAGAAAACAACGCTCAG
>CAMDZY010000075.1 GCA_945910975.1 uncultured Clostridia bacterium
GCAAGTGCTTGATTGCGGTGGATTTGCCACGACCGGACTTACCGGTAGCAATGAGGTTGCTATCCGTCCGGGTATCGCTGCGCAGCAGCATATCCACGCACATTGGCGCACCGTCGACATTCCGGCCAAAATACACGCCGTTATCATCCCGCAAAAGACTTACCGTCATCGGCTCCCCGCCGGTCACGGTGCCAAGCGGGATAATTTGTTTTAACATCTGGTCGATGCGCGGCTGATTGACATAGTATGGGCTGATATGCCGGAAAGCGTCCTTTTGCTGATTGCCAAGGGACTTGCAGCGCAGCTTGGCCGCGCTGCAAAGCGCCACCGCATCCCGACAAACCTCCGCCAATTGGCGTTCATCGTCCGTAAACGGCATAAGCACAATCGACAAATGCCCGATCGCCAATCTACGCGCGTCAATATCATCCAGCAGCTTGTCCGCGCCCTCGGCTCTGCGCAGATATTGCTTCTGTGTCCGCACATCCCCGGCCTGCGCAGCCCCAACGGCAGATTGCCGGATGGATTTGCTCAGGCGGCTCGCCAGCTCCGCATCGCCGGGATAGTAGGTAATGCAGCAGATAGCAGTTGTGCAGCCGACCAGCTTGGCCAGCCAGCCATAGTCTACCTCAGCCGGATAGCCGGTAACGCCATAGCAGCGACCAATGACGTTTCCAATCTGAACCGTATTTCGGCCAAAGGTCAGCCCGCCGATCGGCGTAATCTCCCGAAGCAGCAGCGCTGCTTCATTTTCCGGCACTCTGGTTGTTCCAAATCGTTTCTGCCCCTGCAAAACGGGAACGTCACCGACCGCGTTGTCCTTGGGTAACGACAAGTCCAGATTGGCGTACAGCCTGCAAAGCCACTTCAAATCTTTGTTCTTTAACTGCCGTGCAGAAACGGAAAGGCCGCTGTTCAGCTGGTTTACTAAAATCGAGCAGCGGTTGCTCAGCCGACGGTCTGCACCTGTGGCAGCCTTTTCCCACAGCTTCACCAACACGATCGGCTCCTTTGCGCCGTCCTCCATCATTTGGCGCATGGAGGTAATTTCTTCCGACAACAGGCGTTGCAGCACCTCGTTATCCGTCACGGACAAACGCCGTTCCAATCGTTCGATCATCCCGGACACGTCCACTGTCCGGGGAATCGAAAGGATTTGAAACGGATTCTTTTGGTCGGTCAACGCAGTGGCAAGTTTGTTGGCCAGATTCTGCCGTTCGTTTCCCTCCATCAGTTGATTATCCGTTCCCTGTACCTGCAAAAAGCCAATAACGTAGCGGTCGCGGGTATACAGCAGATCGCCATAGATACCCTCAAGATTCAGAAATTCTTCCGCTGTGCGCTTGGCTTGACTATCTTTTTTCTTCATAAATTAGCTCCTCCGGTACGTTGTCATATTGCTTTTGCGACCGTCCAAATTGAATTGCGTATTTGACGTAGTCATACATGGATAGTCCATAGGATTGCTTTGTAAACAAACCGCCGCAGCTCAGGCCGAAAAACAAAACAACTGCTACAGCCGTCAGCATCTTGATAGGCGAATCGCTGATGGTGCAGTACAGTACCACCCCAACAAGCACAACGGCCATTACCACGGCCGACCGCAGCAATTCTTTCACGCCAAACCCGCGCAGCAGCTCCCATTGCAGGGGAATGTTTTCCGGGATGCTCAGTTTTTGCTTTTCCATATAAATCCTCCCTAATAATACTGCTTGACAATCCGCAAGAGCTGCGTGATAACCTCGGACAGGACAAGGAAAATCAGCGCATTGCGGATGCGCCGCTTCATGACGCCTGCGTTTTCCTCATCCAGTGGGATTTGGCACAGGCAGTAGGCAATCCTGCCGCCTACGCCGATTGGAATCAGCACTTGCAGCACTTTCGTCAGTTCATGGATCATTACTGTTGCATTCATGGATTCCTCCTATTTTTTCAGCATACGCAAAACCATTGCGCCCTGATAGACCTTTGCGCCAAAGCCGCTTCCACCGCCCTGCGGCGTCATAATCTGCTGCAACAGTTTTGGCGTCCGGAACGCCGCAAGCAGAATTGCAATGCTCAGAAGCAGACCGGTAAAAGACAAGTTCGGGAGAAACAGCAGGCTCAGACGCAGCGCAGCCACCTGGAAAATGCTGGTCAGCATCTGACGGAACATAAGCTGTGTGTAGCTTTTAAATACGCCACCGTCTGAATCGATCAGACCAATCGCCGCAAGCGGAAAGCCAACCCGCATAAACAGCATCTCAAAGCCACGCCCCATTAGACGGATCCACATGATAATATGGGCGCCGGCATAGATATAGAGGAAAAGGATTTCGAGCCAGCTCATATTAGAAATCCGTTCGTCAAAATCCACTGTGTGTTCCTCTATGTACCATTGTTTGAAATCATTAAAACTGATTCCCTCGTGGTTATTCTGGAATGATACCTGGTATCGTGTTCGCTCGTTATTATCCAAATAACCGTTTCCATCTTCATCAAAGTATGGAAGCAGTTCATCATCGGACAGTTCCCCATCATCGTTTGTGTCCATAATCGGAAACCATTCCCGGTATGTTAATTTCTCATCCTGGTTTGCATCCAATTGCTCCATCAGCCTTTGATACGCTCTTTGCGCGTCGCTTTCCAGGTCACCGCTCATGCCTGGAATTGCGCCGGTCGGGTCGATTACCTGAACAATGCTTTTTCCGACGGATACCGTGATATCCGCAGCCATATCGTACAAGGTTGGAAAGGCTGCGCAAAGCACAATGGCCAGCAGTATTCCAATCAGCATGTTGTGCGGTGAAACATCGGAATCGCCATCCCGCCAAAGGACATAGATTTGGAAGCCCTTCCACAAAAACTTTAAGAGCATGAGTACGCAGGCAACGTCATATAAAAGGTGAAACAAATCACTGACCAGTGCAGCAGATACAATGTTGCCGCCGTCCTCCGGGGTCAGCACCTGTTCAATGCATAAAGAAACCTTAGTTAAATTGGGCGATAGACGCCCAATCCACGTAAGAACATCTCCGACCCAGTACTGCATCAGGCCGAGAAGAAGAGCAGCTAACGCTGCGGCAGTCAACATACCCTATCCTCCGTAGTAGCCGGAGATAAGGGAGATAATGCCGCCGACCAGCGCCACGGCCACGGCGCAGATAATCGCGGTTACAAGCCGCTTGTTCCACATCTTTCCGTCCACTTCATCGGCCATGGATTTGCGAATCAGGCAGTAGACTGCCGCCAGCGTTCCTACCGTCAATCCGATCCCAACCAGCCAGCTCGATACGTCTGAGAGCAGATTTGCCGTACCGGTGGCAATGTCGGAATTAGCAAAATTCGCGCCGCCTGCATCGGTGGCGCTGGTGGGGTCGTCGGCAGCTGCGCCGATGGAAAACAGGGGCAAAAGCAAGCCGCCCAGCGCGCCTTGCCATAGTACCTTAAAGCCGTGTTTTTTCTTCATAAAAAATACCTTCTTTCTTAAGATTCGTTTTCCAGTTTTTGAATATAAGGCTTCCAAACATTCCAGTAATGGACGCGGCACGGGCGCATGGTACGTCCGTGCAGACGATAAAATAAAAGGTTCTTGTTATGCTCCGCATCCCCCATGCCAAGCATTCGGTTGAAAAGGGTCGCGGAAATATCCGGTGCATACATGACCTTCTTGCCGTAACGGGATAAGATCAGCTGATACGGCCGGTTGATTTTGCTGATTTCATCCACGGTCAGCAGGTCGCGCCCCGTAAAATTGTAGCTGGCCGACTGCTGCCCACCTGAGGAGCCGGACAGGCTGGGCGCTTTGATCGTGTAGGTATTCAGCATTTTGCATAGGCTTTCCAGCGTCGATACATCCTTGGTATAGAGGTAAATCCACGTTTCACAGTTGGCAGAAATTGTATCTGCTAAATCCTCGCCATACCGTGCCTTGATCTGCCCAAGGTTCTGCAAAAACAGGTGCATCCGGATTCCACGCCCGCCGCCGACCGTAATAAATTTGTCAAAATCCGGGATCCTGCAAAAATTGCCAAATTCATCACAGACAAAATTCACCCGCCGGGGCAGTCGTCCGCCGTGAGAATCCGCATATTGCACCAGTGCCTGATACTGTTCGTAGACATACAGTGCGGCAAGCGGATAGTACGCGCTGCGTTCATCCGGCAGAATCAGGAAAATTGCACGCTTGCGGTCGCCGGTCGTGGCATAGTCATAGTCGGTCAGCGCGGACATGGCATGAATGTTGGGGTCTTGGAACAGGTCGAGCGTGGCCAGCGCGGAGGTGTAAAAGCTGCCGCGCATTTTTTCCGGCGCAATTCGGGCAATGGCCATGGCCAGCTTCAAGGGGCTGCCCTCCGGCAAATCGCGCAGATATTCCACCAGCGGCAGCTTGTCCTTTGCCCCAACCGGCGCACACATATTGGCCAAAAATTCCCGGACATTGGCCATGTTCTGACACAGCGGATCCTCACACTCCAACGCCACTGCCAGGATGCTGGTTGTCAGCACCGAACGTTCGCCGTCAAGCCAGATCGGGTCTGTATGCCGGTCTGTGTCCGGCACCAGCAGCTGGGCAATATCCCGTGCGCGGGAAACTGCCAGCGGTACATTCTGAAGCAGAGCCGCGTCCAGCACCGGCTGCAAAAAATTGTAGCGGTCGGAGTAATTCGGGTCTTTGAAATCAATTGCAATCACTTCATAACCAAGCCGCTCCAAGGTCGGACGGGTATACCCGCATAATTCCCCTTTGGGGTCCGTGGCAATGATGCTCTCTCCGGCCAGCGCCATTGCCATGATGGAGGGCAAAACGACCGTCCGCGTTTTGCCGCAGCGCGTAGCGCCAATGACAAGCGTGTGCGTGTCCTCACAGTTGAGGTATACACGCCGCAGCTTTTTATCCCAGCCAAGCACAACGCCGCCTTTTTTCAACTGGTCAAGTCTGTGCTGCTTCATACGTTACTCCTCCCGTTCAGGCCGGCTTCTGCATCCAGCACACCTTGCTGCCGCAGCTGCTCCACCTCGTTGTATTCCATTTCCCCGGAACGAAGCAGCTCTGCTAGGCAGTCTTTGGGGATGTGGATTTCGGCAAATGACTGGCGCAGTTGCCGTTCCGACATCCACCACGCCGTGCCATACTCGCCGTTTCCCGCCGGTAAGGGAACGGGAATCAATGGCGTTACCTGATACATCCCGTTTTTATAGCTGAGATAAGAACTGCCCACAATCGCCCAGACGCAGAACAGAGCGCACAGGGCGCACATGAGCAGCCAAAGCCGCAGCAGCATTGGCGTATGGAATACGCCGGACACGATGCGTCCCAGCTGGAACGACAAATCAAGCGTCTGTCTGGACAAGACTGCGTGCAGATAATATGCCACTGGCAGACACACAGCGCACAGCAGCACAAACAAGATAATTGCAAAAATGATTCGTTTTTTCATGTAGGTTTTCTCCTTTTTTATGGTTCGATGCCGGTGGAATCCTGTGACCAGCTGCCACGCTGACGCATTTTTGCCCGGATATTTTTGCGTTCCTCGCTCGACCTTTGGCGCGATAATCCGCGGCGCGGGTTGCATTGGCGAACCTGCGCCTGCCGTTGGGAAGAAAGCTGACTTAACAGGCGGAACACCGCCTGTAGAACATTGGCGGTGGCGGTGCGCTGCATTTCCACATCGTAGCCTGCATCGGCGCGGAGAAGCGAAACCGCTTGGTTGCGCACCGCACGGGAAAACGCTGCGCGAATCTCCCGGCCTGTCTGCGCCGGATCCTCCGAACCCTGAACGGCTTGCCGAATAAAACCGTTCAGCTTTCCCCGCAGTGTGGGATTGTGCCGGATAACAGAATCGACCAAATTGTGTAGCTCGTTCCGAAAAGCCGGTATTTCGTACAGCTGCGCCGTTGGGACGCGTTCTGTTGGCATGGCTTGCAGCGCCGCGCGATAGGCCGGCTGCGCGCGCAGCATTTCCGGCGTAATCGATTCTGCCAGTTTCAAAAGTTCCGGCAGCGTATCTGGTGGTGACCGCTCTAAATCCGATGCGATTTCCCGTACGGCGTCCATGACCTCGTTGCCAAGCTGGGTATAGAGTTTTTGCACCGCCTTTTCGCGGTTCTCGGCTGTTGTTTCTTCACCGTTCCCATAACCTGCGGATAAAGCATCTGTGGCGGTGAGGTATTGCCCATAAACGCCTTTCACCTCCGGCATATCCAGCACTTTATCCAAAAAAGCATTGAGCCGCCCTTTATACTCCGGCGGCAGATACCGGTATTTCAAGCTGCCGCGTAGCGGTAGTTCTTCTACCAGCTTCCACAAATCGTTTGCCAGCCCAGGCAGACCGGGCAAGAGAATGAGCCTTTGCAAATCCAGCGCCTTGGCGGGATTGGCTTCCAGGCACATTGCTTGCAGCTGCGTCCGCAGTTCTTTGGAAGATTCACTTTGTGCTTCGCGGCTTTTGTTGATCTCCTCGGCGCATATATCCCGGTTCCAGTCGGCGCGGACGGCTTCGGCGATTCGCTCGAACCGCTCCTTTGGCATAAACTCCGGGTGCGGCTGATCACCATTGTCCCAATACATGATGTGGATATGCGGATGCCCCCGTGCCTGATGCATGGAAACGAAATAGCAAAAATCCTTATCTGCAATCCCCATCTGCTTTGCAATTGCCGCCATATGCTGCCGTGCAAGCCGTTCCCACGCGGCACGGTCGTACAGACCGTTTTGCTCCGCGTCCTTTGCACCAACGGAGATCACCGCACGGTATACCGTGCGCCGCTGGGAGACTTCGCGCAGCAGTTCTTTTGCCGCATCCAGATTCTGTATATCTTCCGGCTGGCGTTCACCCGGCAGTCTGCCCCAAAGGCCGAAGCCGCAACCGCGATTATATACCGTGCCGGGGCGTGTCGAAATGTATTGCAGATGCCGCACGTTCAGACCGGGCGTCTTCTCGTTGGATACGGGGTTAAAGCGCTGTTTGAATACAATGCCGCTCATGCATCCTCATCCTCCCGCGTCATGGCCGCAAGCCCCCATGCAAGAAATTGGTCGATGTCCTTATTCTTGTTTAGCCGCAGATATTCCGCTCCCAGCTTTCTCGCCTTAGCTGCAGCTTCGTCAAATTGCGGCAAAAATTCCTCCGGCATAAACTGCCGGAGGGTAGAATAATTCAAAAAGAAGCTGGCGGCGCTGATGTGCGCCGCCTTAGCTGAGATAGACGCAAGACGTTCCACTTGCGGCTTTAAGGATGCATCCACGGCCTGCTGCACCATGTCCGCCATACTCTCGCCGCCGTTTATGTAGCCCTTTGCCTGCAAGCCTGCTTCCAACAAATCCCGCAGTACCTTGCTTTTGGGCACACCCTGCGTTGCGGCAATACGTTCTATCATGGCGGCAATTTGCGCTGACACCCGCACTGGAATATATACCGATTCTTCTTTTTTCATGGTTCACCTCCTGAGAGTAAACGAATCGCCGCCCTGAGAGAGCGGCGATTCGTTTATATTTGATTATTTTTTAAGGTCTTTTGTTTTGAAAGTGTAATAACCCTCGTAATGGTAGCTTGCATCGATTCCTTTCATATAAACCTCGCGATCATGAATTTGGTCTGTCAATGCTGCTTTCAGCAAAACCTTGATTTCAACATCCTTAATTGGACTGCGCTCCATGGAAAGAAGATAGTCGGCTTTATCGACCTTGCTCCAATCCACCATCCGGTGAAGCTCTTTTTTTAAAATCATGTCGAGCCAGATTCTGGTGCTGCGCCCATTTCCCTCACGGAACGGGTGGGCAACATTCATCTCCACATATTTTTCTATGATTTCATCAAAATTAGATTGTGGCATCCGGTCAATATTTTGTAGTGCGGCTTCCAAATACATGACTGGCGCAAAGCGAAACGTACCCTTGGCAAGATTCACCTTTCGTATCTCACCGGCAAAGCCATAGATTTCATCGAACAGGTATCTATGGATTTGCGCCAGTCCACGAAAAGTTCCCACTTCGAAAGTTTCAAGCAAGCCTGTTTCAAAAAGTTCCAGTGCCTTTGTCTTGCTGATCCTTTCTTCAGCGCG
>CAMDZY010000076.1 GCA_945910975.1 uncultured Clostridia bacterium
GAACTGTAGTATAATAAGAATATAAGACATATTAAGCGGCGCAACATTGGCAAAAGAATGTCGCATACAGAGCGACCAAACGATGCCAGAGAATGTGTATAATAGCATCAGATGGAAGGCAAGAAAAAATAGAATGGAGGGTTCCATATGCGGGTAGACAATCAAACCAATGCGCCAAATCGTGCGAAACAGGCGTATCATCCTGCAAATTTCGGCGCGCGTTGCCCACACTGCGGTGCAGCGCTTGTGCCGGGACGTACATTTTGTGAAGTTTGCGGTTACAAACTGCAAGCGAAAAAGTCGAATAAGGAAACATACATTATCATCGCTGCAATAGCATTTGCTGTGGTGCTTGTGGGCGTTGCCCTGTTTTTGACCCTGCCGAGGCTCGGCGCAAAACCGCAGCAAAAAGTACTCAGAAAGCCCAGCAGGGAGGAGATTTTGGCAACGGAGCCGTCGGAAATGGAAGCAACGGCGCAAACGCAGGCTCCCACCGAGCAGCCGACTGAGGAAACGACGGTTGCTACGCAGGCACCCGAGCCGGAACCAACGGAAGAAGATCCGGAACCGACGGAAGAAGAGCCGGAAACGGAAGCGCCGGACAACGAAGCAACCGGCGTGCTGTCCCAGCCGGTGTCAAAGCTCACCGCAGAGCATGTGTATTCGATTTATAGGGCATTCTTTTATGAAAACTTTTCGGTGTCGGATTTGGTATGCATGGCCGATGTGACCCATGATGGGATCGATGATTTAATTGTCGTGCATCCCGAAAAAGGGGGAAATATGACAACGGAGGGCTATGTTTTCACCGTCAATGAAGACGAGCAGGTTTGCATGATCTATTCAAAAATCTGCGGTTCATCCGGCATATGTGATCGGTTCGATTGGTATATCCGCAAATCGGATGAGGGCTACAACTTAGCCAGCGAGGAAGGATTTTGGAGCACCGGCATGGGAACGCTTATGTTCCATGAATACTATCTGACGCAGGAGGGTGAGGTCTGCGACGTTGTTTCCGTTTCGATTGAAAGCGGCGACTACAAAGCGACCGAAGAATTGGACAAGGCGTTTGAACAGTACGACGCGGATGTGCGGGCCATGAAGGAAAAACTGTACACGCTCTATTTCTATTTGACGGACGGTTATGACGAGAACACCATTGCGATGTTCCCGATGAAATCGTCGGAAGTCTTTTCCGATAAAGCTGCGGAAGAATTGGACAGCAAGCAGTTCAAAAATTGGAAAGTCTACACAAGAGGTGATGTGGCAGCGGTATATGCTTACGCAGATCAGATCGCCGTAGAAAAAGACATAACGGACATCTATATGTACGATATGGATGGCGACAATGTCCGCGAGCTGATTCTAAAAACGGGCATCGCCGAGTCAGGTGCAGAGTATAAGTTCTATTCTTACCGGGATGGAAGCTTGCATCAACTGGGCAATATCTCGGCCGGGCATAGCAGTTTGTGCATTCAAGACGGGCAGCTGATCATGCATTACGGGCAAATGGGGTATGAACAAGTTTACGAATTGACCATGCAGCAGGGCAGCGTTGTCAGCACCCTCACACTTGACCGGACGCTCGGCGAGGGGGAAAAGTACATGGAATTTTCCCAGCAGCCGGTGAACGTCGAAGGAGCGGACTTGTCCGTTCTTGCAAATACATATCTTGCATCCGAAATGCGGCTTGCGGATATGAGCTATTACTATCGGCAAGAGAACGATTCTCTGACAAACGGAGTGCTTGGCTACCATCTTCTTCCGGACGGAACCATTCTGCGCGTGGACGCCGTTACCGGTGATGTGGGAAAATGCTTCCGGCTGCAAAATCCGCAGAACGTCACGCCCCTTTTTGCCACAGACAACCGCCTGTACTTTGTTTATGACGACCCGGACGATTGGTGGGGCATACAGGTGTATTCCTATAACATTGCAGGAGAGGACTATCAGGATTTGGGAACCGGATGGGATGCCGAGGCACAAGAGGGCTATCTTTTGCTTGAGTCCTACCGCTCGGATGTCAGTCCAAAGCTCGTGACCGTAATTGACTGCCGGGATCGTGTCCTTGTTTCCGATGCTCACGCCTGGGATGCGGCAATTTATGACGGTGTGGCCTATTATCTTGCCATTAATCCGGACGACTTGGAAAACGAATCTTATATCATTCAAGAAGTATGCGTGGTGGACACCGAAAGAGGCCAGTATTGCTGCTCCGATACAATTGCAAAATATGAAGTAAAGCAGTATGCAAGCGCACTTATTATGGACGGAACGGTTCACATCTGGGATGCATCCTGGGATGATGTGGTTGACTATGACTTGGTGACAGGGGCTAAAAAATAAACCGGAGCAAAAAAATCTTTGCTTTTCGGCATCGAAATCGTCACTTGAAAAAAGAAGTATTTAACAGGCGAAGCGCCGGGGAACCCCAAAGTTCCCCGGCGCGGTGTTTTGGCAGACTATGGGACGCAAATTGCGCCCATCATGTATGGTTTAGCAGCAGCAATTATTGTCGCAGCCGCAGTTGTTATTGTTGCAGCAGTTGTTGTCGCAGCAGCAGTTATTGCCGCAGTTGTTGTTGCCATTCCAGACGACCAGGATGATAATCAGGATGATGATCCACCACCAGGTGTTGTTACCAAAGGCGAAAATACCGGAATTACAATTGCAAGACATATGAAATCCTCCTGACAAATTTTTGCGGTGTGAACCGCTCATTCCATGTTATGTCAGAATCGGAAAAGGGTGCAGGGTGGTCAGGCAAAAAGTTCTTCCAGTGTCCCAAAGCGGTAGCCCAGCTGCTCCCAGCGGGTCAACAGCTCGTCAAGAATTTGGGCGTTTGTCTGTGAGGTGCTGTGCAGCAAAACGACTGCGCCGTTGTGGATGCGGGGGATCAGCTTGGAGAAGGCTTGCTCGGAGGTCGGCTGATTGTCGTTAATCCAATCCACGTAGGCAAGGCTCCAGAATACGGTGCGATAGCCCATCTCATCGGCCATTTTCAGGTTTTCTTCGGAATAGATCCCCTGCGGCGGACGATAAAACTTTTTCATCTCCTCGCCGGTGATCTCCTGATACAGGGTTTCCACATCGTGCAGCTCTTTGGCAAAGGTGTCCTTGTCCGCAATTTTTGACATATCGCAGTGGTGATAGGTGTGGTTGCCCACGATATGCCCTTCGTTGACCATGCGCTGCACCAGATCCGGGTTTTGCTCGAGATAGTTCCCGACCAGAAAAAACGCCGCCGGCACCTTGTGCTTTTTCAGCACGTCCAGAATCTGCGCGGTGCAGCCGTTTTCATAGCCGGAGTCAAAGGTCAAGTAGATGACCGGCTGCGCGGTATCGCCTAAATAGGCGGCGTGATATTGCGACAACTGCTCCGCAGTGGCATTGCCGCTCGGTGCCTGCCCCTCTTGCTGAAAGCTCAGCCCCCATGAGCCGGTAGCAATCGCTTCCGGCTTCGGTGTGATGTGGTTGATCGCCAGCACGGCTACGCCGCACAACAGCAGTCCAACCAGCGGCGGCACGGCGCGGCGCAAGAAAAATCGTTTCATACGCTATCCCTCCTTGTCCCATTGTATGGCAGCAACTTTGGTGACAGACCAAAATATTTTTTCCGCAGGGCTTCCAAAATGACGAAAAACATGGTATGATAATTGAAAATGGTAAAATTGGTGGGGTTCTTTGCCATTTTCGCAGCCTGCCCCACAATTCTTGCAACGGGAGGTGTCATATGATTCAAAATCTGAATAAGCTCTCTTTTGCTGAATTCGGTACGGTTCTCAGCGACCGCAGCGAAAACCACGGCTTTCCTACGCAGGACGGCTGGACGCAGGTCACGCAGACGCTCACGGCGGAGCAGATGCGCGTGTATCGCGCCAACGATCCGGTTTTCCTGGACTTCGAGGAGGGCATGACGGTTTTGGTGGTGACACAAGGCGACAAAACCCGATGCTTTTATCTGGATAAGCCGGTTTGCATTTCACCGGGGATCCAATTTGCTGCCGTGCCGTATTTGCAGCAGTGCAAGGTGCGTGCCTGCTTCCGCACCGGCGATGCGCCGGTGCCAATCGCGCCGTTTGTGCAGCCGACGGATTTTAAAATCTCCCGCAAGCTGACCGTGGGCAATGTCTACACGGTGTTTTACCAGGAGAAGGAAAAGGGGTTTATCTTCAAGGGAGAAAAGCACCAGGTGCTGGAGCTGACCTATGTGGACAAGGGGCAGCTGCACAGCGTCGCGGACGGCGCGGATTATCTGCTGCAGCAGGGCGATATGATGATTTACAGCGCGAACCAGTGGCATATGCAATACGCCGATGAGCAATCTGCGCCTTGCTTTGTCACAGTATCCTTTGATATGGAGGTCGGCGATCTGACGCCGCTGTTTAACCGCAGATTCACCATGTCCGCTGCGGAAGCGGAGCTGCTGAAGAAAATGATGGCAGAAGCCGAAACGGAAAACGAATACAGTGGCAGCATGATTTTGTGTCTGCTGGAACAGCTGCTGTTGCAGCTGTTGCGTTCCGCGTGCGGCACGACGCAGCAGCGCTTGCGCACACCGGCAGCGCTGCGGGCGGAAAATGAGATGATCGAGCACGCATTGCGATATGTGGCAGAGCATATTTGTGAGCGGCTATCGGTAGGCGTGGTGGCCAAAGAGGTCGGCGTCAGCGCGTCGCATCTGACGGCGCTGTTCCACAAAAATCTGCAAATCGCGCCGGGCGAATATATTCGCCGCTCCAAGCTGGAGGAAAGCAAGCTGATGATCAAGGATGGTAACATGAACTTTACACAGATCGCGCAGGCGCTGAATTATTCCACCGTGCATCATTTTTCCCGCCAGTTCAAGGAAAAGTACGGCATCACGCCGTCTGAGTACGCGCGGGCAATCAAATAAGGAGGGGCTATGCGCAGGAAGGATCGGGAAGTTACGGACTTTGACGAAATTGTGGAAATTCTGGCACAGTGCGATGTGATACGACTGGGGATCCAGGCAGAGGGCTGTCCTTATGTCGTGCCGGTGTCCTTTGGCTATGCGGTGGAGGATGGCAAGCTGGCGCTCTACTTCCACGGCGCGGATGTGGGGCGGAAACATACGCTGCTGGCACAGTGTGACCGGGTCTGCGTGGAGGCAGACCGGTTTTTGGGCTACGTTGACACCGGACACAGCTACACCGCCAATTATGAAAGCGTGATCGGCTGCGGTACGGCCGCCGTTGTGACCGGCGCACAGGCGGTGCGCGGGCTTGCGCTGCTGTTGCGGCACTGCGGCTTTGGCACCGACAGCGCCGAGGCGTGCGAGAAAAGAACGCGGGTTTATCGCATCGAAATCGATAGAATCACCGGCAAGCGACGCCTTGCCGAACAAAAAAAGAGTGGGGGAACATAAGGATGAATTGGAAAAAACAACAAAAACCGGAAGACGCCATACGCTTGGGCTTTTGGCTGTTTAACGTGGCGTGCTTGTTTGCGGCGCTCATCATGCCCGACCGTGGACGGATGTTCGACGGGCTTTACCGCATTTGCACCATGTCCGGACAGGTGACAAAGAGCTACTTTGACCTGACCTACGGCGGAATTTCCGGCACATTTTTGAACGTGGCACTGGTGGGCATTGTCTGCGCGCTGGTGTATCATCTGCCCGGCGCAAAGCCCAACGGCGTGTCGGTTTTGGCGTTCTTTTTGACGGTTGGATTTGCATTTTGGGGAATTACGGCGCTGAATATTTGGTTCTGCTTCCCCGGCGTGCTGTTATATTGCCTGGTCAAAAAGCAAAAGATCGGTCAACAGGCCAATGCGATGCTGTTCGTTTCCGGGCTTGCACCGCTGCTGACAGATATGCTGTTCCGCTATCCCTATGAAAGCTGGCACGGCCTGCAGTGGCAGGGGATTCTGCTGGCGCTGGCAGTGGGGACGTTTATCGGCTTTTTCCTGCCGGCAGGACTGGCGGCCAGCCCGAAGGCACATCGCGGCTTTAGCCTGTATTCGGCGGCGCTGCCCATCGGCGTGACGGCGTTTTTCCTGCGGGCTCTGCTGTATCAGGTGCTGGGCGGCTATCTGCCGGAGTCCGGCGGCGTGGGGCTGGAGGTTTCTTATTGGGGACTGTGCAACGGCTTCTGCCTGATGGTGTTCAGTGGCGCCATCGTTCTGGGCATTGGTCTGGGCGGCTCGCCAAAGGGGTATTGGAAGCTGCTGTGCCATTCCGGCCACAGTGTGGATTATAACGCGACATTCGGCGTGGGCAATACCATGATGAATTTCGGCATCTATGGCATTTTTATCGTGCTGTATTACAACCTCATCGGCGCAAATTGGAACGCCGTGACGTTGGGCTGCGTGTTCTGCATGGTGTGCTGCTGTGCAGCGGGAAGCCACCCGCGCAATGTGTGGCCGATCATGGTGGGCTATGTGTTCATGGGCGCTGTGGCAAAGCTGCTGTTTGCCGGCTTCAGCACGTTCCCGGTCGGTGATACGCTCTTGACGGTCAATGCGCAGGCACTGGTTGTCGGCCTTTGCTTTGCTAACGGTCTGTCCCCGATTTCCGGCAAATACGGCTGGTGGTGGGGTATCGTGGCCGGTGCGATGCATTGCATTTTTGTCACCTGCGTGCCGATGCTTCACGGCGGCTTCTGCCTGTACAACGGCGGCTTCACGGCAGCCTTCGTCTGCCTGCTGCTGGTTCCGGTGCTGGAACACTTTGCAAAGACGCGGGATGCCAAGCCTGAGATCAAGGCATAACGGATCTGCGCAAACAATTACCATATAAAAAGAGTACAGAGGGCTGAAAACAGTCGTCTGTACTCTTTTTGCTTTGGGTTCAGGGCGCCTTTATTTGGCACGGAGCTGCCAGAAGGCTACGGCGCTGGCGGCGGCTACGTTGAGGGAGTCTACGCCGTGCGCCATGGGGATGCGGACGGTATAGTCACAGGCGGCGATGGTTTGGTGGGACAGACCGTCGCCCTCGGTGCCGAGGACAATGGCGAGCTTTGGGATGTTGCTGAGAATGGGATCGTCAATGCACACGGAATTGTTGCTCAGCGCCATGGCGGCGGTTTGAAAACCGGCGGCTTGCAGACGCGAAATGCCCGGCTGCGGCCAGTCGGCTGCGCTTTCACCGATGCGCGTCCATGGGATTTGAAAGACTGTGCCCATGCTGACACGCACTGCGCGGCGATTGAGCGGGTCGCAGCAGGTGGGCGTGAGCAGGACGGCATCAATGCACAGTGCGGCTGCGGAACGGAAAATTGCGCCGATGTTGGTGGCGTCCACAATGCCCTCTAAAACCGCGATGCGGCGGGCATCGGCGCACAGTGCTTCCACAGGGGGCTGTTGGGGGCGGCGCATGGCGCACAAAATGCCGCGCGTCAGGGTAAAGCCGGTCAGCTGCGCCAAAATTTCTCGGTCGGCGGTGTAGACAGGAACATCACCGCAGCGTGCAAGCAGTGGCTTGGCCTGTCCATCAATGTGCTTGCGTTCCATGAGAAAGGAAACCGGCTTGCAGCCGGCGTCCAGCGCGGTGGAAATCACCTTGGGGCTTTCGGCAATGAAAATTCCCTTGTCCGGCTCCAGGCGGTTGCGGAGCTGGGCTTCCGTCAGGTGGGCAAAGACCGCCAATTCCGGACGGGAAAGGTCGTTTACTTCGATGATCATAATTATTCACTGTAATAAAGATAGGTGTTTTCGTCGGTTTGCAGAGTCAGCTCCCGGCCATCGACCAGATATTGGTAGTCGGTGGTGTACGGTTCGTCGGATTCGATGTTTACCACAAAGTGCCGCCCTTGGGTGTACCAAGTGCCACTCAGCGTCTGGTACGGCTCGCCGCGGAAGTCCAACTGAACGGAGAGTGTGCCGTCCGCGTAGACCTGTAGGGTTTCCACATAGTCGGCATTTTCGGCAAATTCGCCGCGCTTGACCCAGCTGCCGACAATGGCTTCGTCGTATTCCGGTTCCATCAGCTTCGGTGGATCGGTCGGCTCCGGGGCGGGCGCTTTGCTG
>CAMDZY010000077.1 GCA_945910975.1 uncultured Clostridia bacterium
TAATTGCAGCGCAAGGCGCTGCGTGTGCGGCATATGCCGCACAAAAATCAGCGAGCTGATTTTTAATTATAGCTGTAATAACACAAACCTTTTTGCTCCGCAAAAAGTGCGCCGGTGGCGCGAGGTGCGCTTTGCGCACCTGTTTGTGGTTATTATAGCAGAAAGCGGCAGGCAAGTCCAGTATTAAATTGGGAAAAACCACCGCGCCGTTGCACACGCCATGAAAAAACCGGTTAGATCGGCGCACAGAGCGGCGGGAATTGCATAGCGCGTGTTGCGGATGTGGCAGGAGCCGAAATAGACGGAGATGGTATAAAATGTAGTTTCCGTGCTGCCCAGCATGATGGCTGCGCTTAGACCGATTTGCGAGTCAACGCCGTATACGGTAATCAAGTCCGCACCAATGGCCAACGCCGCGCTGCCGGAGATCGGGCGAATCAACATCAGCGGCAAAACCTGCGGCGGAATCCCCAAAAATCTGGCGGCAGGGGAGAACCACCGCGCAAGCAAATCGATGGCGCCGGAAGCGCGCAGCATATGATATGCCGACAGCAGCATCACAAGTGACGGTAAAATGGATGCAACGATTTGCAATCCTTCTGTGCCGCCTTCAAGCAGCGTGGCGTAGACATCCTGCTTTTTGCGCAGCGCAACGATAGCGCTCACCAGCATGATGCCGGGAATCAGATAATCGGTCAAGATACCCATCGCTGCAAGAAATAGCACATACCAAGCCCCACCGCCACGGAGCAGATCGAAGTGACCCAAACAGCGGGCAATATCGCAAACGGCTGCGCACTGCCTGCACCTGCGCGGACTGCGGCCACCGTGGTGGGCAGCAGTTGGATGGAGGCGGTGTTCATAACGATCAGACGGCACATTTCATCGGTGGCCTGCGTGCTGTCCGGGGAAGGCTTCATTGCATTCACTGCGCGGATGCCAAGCGGCGTGGCGGCATTGCCCAATCCCAGAAGATTGGCGCACACATTGGCGCACAGCGGGGCAAAGGCTTCCGGGTTATTGCTGGCGTTCGGATAAAGCCGGTGCAGCACAGGGCGCAGGAAGTGGCTGACGGTGTTGGTGATTCCGGCACGCTCCATCAGCTTGGACAGCCCCGACCAAAGGCAGATCGTTCCCGCCAGCGTCAGGCAAAGCGTAACTGCCGACTTTGCGCCCTCCATCAGCGCCCCGGACAGCGCGGCGGTGTTGCCCTGTATGCCTGCGCAAACCATACTGACAACCAACATCCCTACCCATATGACCGACATTGCCATTGCAATCCCTCCATTTCTGGTCAAGCATATGCCGGGCGATGTGACAATATGCGTTTGCGGGATTGACAAGCGCACGGTTCGCAGCTATAATAAGGACTGGTATCAATTGCCGCGCATCTGTGGCAATTGACGCGCTTTTTCATTCGGCTTTTCCATAATGCCAGAACGGAGGTTCCATAATGAAAGCAAGTGGTATGATTCGCAAGGTGGATGAATTGGGCAGAATCGTTCTGCCGGTCGAGCTGCGTCGCGGTCTGGGAATTGAGGACAAGGACGCGCTGGAAATTTTTGTGGACGAGGACAGAATTATTCTGAAAAAATACGAATCCACGTGCATCTTCTGCGGCAATCCCCAGCCCGCAGGAGAATTTAAGGGCAAACGAATCTGTGAGGCCTGTATGAAGGCACTGAAAAAAATCTGACAAAACAAACTACCTGCTGCGGCCAAGGCTGCGGCGGGTAGTTTTTGCTTGATTTCTTGACGATCTGCGATTATAATAAAGAATAATAACAGTCAATGGAGAGAAACCATGCAGTTACAGCATTTTTTTGCAGAGCATCCAAAGGCGGCGATCGCATTTTCCGGCGGCGTAGATTCGGCGTATTTATTGTATGCAGCGTTGCAAAGTGGCGCGGAGGTCTGCGCCTATTATGTGAAATCAGCGTTTCAACCGGGATTTGAATTGCAGGACGCCAAACGGCTGACACAACAGCTTGGCGCGCCGCTGCGCATTCTGCCGGTGGATATTCTGATGAATCAAACGGTGTGCAGCAATCCGGCCAATCGTTGCTATTTCTGCAAGAAAGAAATCTTCACCGCCATTGCAGACGCGGCAAAGCAGGATGGATTCTCTCTTTTGTTGGATGGAACAAACGCGTCAGACGATGCGCTTGACCGGCCTGGAATGCGCGCTTTGCAGGAACTTTCCGTGCGTTCTCCGCTCCGGGAATGTGGGCTGACGAAGCAGCACATTCGCGAATTGTCCCGGCAGGCCGGCCTTTTTACATGGAACAAGCCGGCATATGCCTGCCTTGCCACGCGGATTCCCACGGGTACGGAGATAACGGCGCAAAAACTTGCGGTCACGCAGACAGCGGAGGATTTTTTGTCACGGCTTGGCTTCTCGGATTTTCGGGTACGCCTGCTGGGTGAGGATGCAAAGCTACAGGTTCGCGCGGAGCAGCTGCCGCTGCTTTTGACCCACAGGGAGGAGATTGTGGCCAAATTAAAATCTCTGTATGCACATGTTTTGCTGGATTTGGAGGTGCGCGTATGAGCGATTCGGCCAGAACGATTTTGGAGAAGGTACAAGCCGGCCAGATGACAGTGGATGAAGCACTGTTACAAATTAAAAAGGAGCCGTTTGCCGATATCGGCTATGCTAAGGTCGATTTGCACCGAAAAATTCGTCAGGGGACGGCGGAGGTCATCTATGGAGCCGGTAAGACGCCGGAGCAAATCATTGGCATTTTAAATACAATGCTACAAAACGGACAGGAAACCGTCTTGATCACCCGGCTGTCTGCGGAAGCGGCAGAGCAGATTCAAGAGGTAGCTCCGATTACATACAATGCGCAGGCGCGTGTGGCGATCCTCGGCGCGATGCCGGAGCCGGACGGAATTGGAAAAATCGTTGTAGCAACGGCCGGAACCAGCGATATCCCGGTTGCAGAGGAAGCGGCGCTGACGGCGCAGGTGCTTGGCAATGAAGTTCAGCGCCTGTATGATGTCGGTGTGGCGGGGCTGCATCGCTTGCTTGCCAATTTGGACGGGCTGATGCAGGCCAGCGTGGTCATTGCGATTGCCGGCATGGAGGGAGCGCTCGCCAGTGTGCTGGGCGGTTTGGTGGATTGTCCGGTGATCGCGGTGCCGACCAGTGTGGGTTACGGCGCCAGCTTCGGCGGCGTTTCGGCGCTGCTTGCCATGCTGACCTCCTGCGCGTCCGGCACGGCGGTGGTCAATATCGACAACGGTTTTGGCGCGGGCTTCCTTGCCAGCCGAATCAACCATATAGGAGAGAAACGATGAAGATCTTATATCTTGATTGCAGCATGGGCGCAGCGGGGGATATGCTGGCGGCGGCGCTGCTGGAGCTGCTGCCTGACCCGGAAGCCTTCCTGAATCGACTCAACAGCCTTGGAATTCCCCATATTACCTATTGTGCCGAGCCTTCCGTCAAGTGCGGCATCACCGGCACGCACATGGCGGTGCGCGTCCACGGGGAAGAAGAGGGGGAACACCACCACCATCATCACCATACCGGAACGCAGGATATTGCCGCAATTGTGCAAAAGCTGCCGGTTTCCGCGTCGGTTCGGCAGAATATTTTGGCGGTGTATGACCAAATCGCGCAGGCGGAAAGCCATGTGCATGGTGTTCCGGTGTCTGAGATCCATTTTCATGAGGTGGGCAGCATGGACGCTGTGGCGGATGTCACGGCGGTGTGTATGCT
Organism: uncultured Clostridia bacterium; assembly: GCA_945910975.1. Taxonomy (GTDB): domain Bacteria; phylum Bacillota; class Clostridia; order Oscillospirales; family Oscillospiraceae; genus JAKSPM01. The sequence goes on from CAMDZY010000077.1 coordinate 3,728, forward strand.
GATGGAGGAGCTGGCACCGGAGCAGGTGATTGCGTCCCCGGTGCACGTGGGCAGCGGGCAGGTGCAGTGCGCACATGGAATTTTGCCGGTTCCCGCACCGGCTACGGCGTATCTTCTGCGCGATGTGCCAATTTATGGCGGTCGCATTTCCGGTGAGCTTTGCACGCCCACGGGTGCAGCACTGCTCAAGCACTTTGTTACGGCGTTTTCGGATTTGCCGGTGATGCAGGTCGAGGCCATCGGCTATGGCTGCGGGAAAAAGGATTTTCCGGCAGCAAACTGCGTCCGCGCATTGCTTGGCAGAACGCAGGAGCAGTCGGAGGATGTGGTGGAGCTTTCATGCAATTTGGACGACATGACCGCAGAAGAACTCGCCTTTGCAATGGAACGGCTGTTGGAGGGCGGCGCATTGGATGTGTTCACCGTGCCGATTGGCATGAAAAAATGCAGAGCCGCCACGATGCTTGTTACATTATGTAAACCGGACGCGGTGCAAAAAACCATACAACGGATATTCCAACATACAACAACGCTTGGCGTCCGTCAACAGACGCTGCATCGCCATGTATTGCAGCGTAAAACGCAAGCCCTGCAAACGCCTTTCGGCACAGTGCATCGGAAAGACGCAAGCGGTTTTGGTGTGATGCGCAGCAAATATGAGTATGAAGATTTGGTGAGAATTGCGCGGGAGCAGAACATGACATTGTACGCCGTGCGCGATTGGCTGGAGGAAAACGCATAGAAAAGCCGCTGAATTTTGGCGATTTTCCCGTTTTTTCGTGTCGATATTTGTTGGAATGTTACAATTTTTGAAAAAATAGCAATTGCCTATAGCAATTGGAGCAATTATATTGTATATTTGTAAATGTATAAATGTATAGGAGTTGATCCCATGCCAATTTGTGTGAAAAGTGAGATTCAACCGCTGAAAAAGGTTTTGCTGCACCGCCCGGGGCAGGAATTGGAGCATCTGATTCCAGGCACCTTAGAGCGCTTGCTGTTTGATGATATCCCTTATCTGGCGATGGCACAGAAAGAGCATGACTGCTTTGCGCAGACCTTGCGCGACCAGGGGGTAGAGGTGGTATATCTGGCCGACCTGTGCGCCCAAACGCTTGCCGATGCGCAGGTACGCAGCCGCTTTATTGCCGATTTTATCCATGCCAGCGGCAGCTTGGCACAGAATTACAGCCAACTGCTGACGGAATATCTGTCCGCAATCAACGACCCACTGCAGCTGGTACTGACAACGATGTCGGGCGTCAGCTTCGCGGATGTCAAATCCAGCGCCGGAGGGCCGCTTGCGGCATATTTGCACACGGCATCCCATTTCCTGCTGGATCCCATTCCAAATTTGTATTTCACGCGCGACCCATTTGCCAGCATTGGCAATGGCGTGACGCTGCACCGCATGTATTCTGCCACGCGGAATCGGGAAACGATTTACGGACGGTACATTTTGCAGCATCATCCGGATTTTGCCGGTCAGGTGCCGTTCTATTATACGCCGTCGGAACCGTTCTCTCTGGAGGGCGGCGACTTGTTGAATCTTTCGCCGGAAGTTTTGACGGTAGGCATTTCCCAGCGCACCATGCCGGAGGCTGTAGAGCGGTTGGCAAAAAATATTTTCTCAGATGAACGTTCTACCATTCGCACCATTTTGGCAATGGATATCCCCAGCATCCGCGCCTATATGCATCTTGACACGGTCATGACGCAGGCGGATGTGGACAAATTTGTGATCCACCCCGGTATTTTGGATTCGCTGCGCGTATTTGAGGTGACGGCAGGGGAGAAGGAGTCATTGCACGTGCGGGAGCTGGATGCGCCGCTGGAAGTTATTTTGCAGCATTATCTGCATCAGGACAAGGTGACGCTGATCCACTGCGGTGGCAAGGATGCCATTGCATCCCAGCGTGAGCAGTGGAACGACGGTTCCAACACGCTTTGTGTTGCGCCGGGTGTGGTGATTGCGTACGGAAGAAATTATGTGACCAACCGCCTGTTGGAGGATGCCGGCATCAAGGTGCTGGAAATCCCCGGAAGTGAGCTTTCACGCGGACGCGGCGGCCCGCGTTGTATGAGTATGCCATTGATTCGAGAATAAAAGGAGAGATTATTATGCCTGTGAACATCAAAGGACGTCATTTTTTAAAGCTGCTGGACTATACCCCGCAGGAGATCCGCTACTTGTTGGATTTGAGTAAGAATTTTAAGGATTTAAAACGCGCCGGTGTGCCGCACCGTTATCTGGAAGGCAAAAACATCGTGCTGCTGTTTGAAAAGACCTCCACCCGCACCCGTTGCTCGTTTGAGGTGGCAGGCCGCGACTTGGGCTGCGGCGTGACTTACCTTGACCCGGGCAGCAGCCAGATGGGCAAAAAGGAATCCATCGCCGACACTGCACGCGTGTTGGGCAGAATGTACGACGGCATTGAATACCGTGGCTTCAGCCAGAATACGGTACAGGCCTTAGCAGATTACGCCGGCGTTCCCGTCTGGAACGGCCTGACCGATGAGTTCCATCCCACACAGATGCTTGCCGACTTGCTGACCATTGAAGAAAAGCTCGGCCATTTGAAGGGCGTGCGCTTTACCTACATGGGCGATGCCAGAAATAATATGGGCAACTCGCTGATGGTCGCGTGCGCAAAGATGGGTCTGCACTTTACTGCCTGCGCGCCCAAGGAGTTGTTCCCGGCAGAGGATTTGGTGGCAAAGTGCCGCGAAATTGCCAAGGAATCCGGCGGCTCTGTCACACTGACGGAGGATGTAAAGCAGGGCACTGCGGGCGCAGATGTCATTTATACAGACATTTGGGTTTCCATGGGCGAACCGGACAGCGTTTGGAGTGAACGCATCCGTCTACTCCAGCCGTATCAGGTCAATGCGGCCGCGATGGCCAATGCAAAGCCCACTGCCATTTTCATGCACTGCCTGCCCTCGTTCCACGACACCAACACCACGATCGGTGCGGAAATTGCGCAGAAATTCGGCATCACGGAAATGGAAGTGACCGACGAGGTCTTTGAGTCCAGACAGTCCGTTGTCTTTGACGAAGCCGAAAACCGGATGCACACCATCAAGGCTGTGATTTACGCAACCTTGCACTAAGCCGTAGCTCCATAAAAAGAATCCCGCAAAAACTGTGATGAGAAAAGTTTTTGCGGGATATTTTTGATTTAAATTTACGTTTGGAAACCTCGACACGAAGCCGAAAGCATTTTATCAGGCGAAAAAATCTTTGCCCAAAATTTTTTCAAACCAGGGAAGCGCACCGGTTTTGCTGTTATTCAAGCCGGAATTTTGACACATATCATAGCCGGGCAAGTGGTTCCCCTCCACCAAAACCGGCCCTGCCGGCGTAATCGCCACATCCCAGCCGACATAACCAACGCGCGGCTCAACCTGTGCAGCCTGTATACACAGCGCTTTTGCTTCCTGAAAATAGGGCACAACAAAGTCGTGAAAAACCACACCGCTGACCGGATGGCTGGTATAATAGCCGGACGTTTTATCGCAGAACGCCTTTTCGGAGATTCTTCCCGCCTGATCCAACAGTGCATACATACCGCCGGAGGAAATATTGTCCGTATGGCTTTTGCCGTTGCCCATTCGAACCAGCGCATAGACAAGATGTGCCACCCCGTCTTTCAAAACCGTCACCATCCGCAACGTATTGACACTGTTCGGGCATAGCCGTTCCATCTCCGGATGCTGCACGAGCGTATCTTCCACCAGATTTTTTCCCTCGGAAAGAAGCCGCTGGTATAGCTGCGGATAATCCGTGCTGTCGGAAAGCGTGAGCTTTTCCACGCCTTGTCCACCGAACGAACTGGTGACCTTGGCAAAAACGGAAGCCTTTCCCCGGCAGAAATCGGCAAGCTGCTGCGGCGTACTCTCCGGCAGAATCAAAAAATCTCTGCCGATATATGCACGGAACGCCTTGTTGAATTTGCTTTTATCAACAAAGACGTCGATTGCATTCCGGTCATTGACTGCTCTGGATAATCGGGCATTGTGGTTCATTGTCATATAGGTTTTCCGATTGGCTTTGTCGCGATTCGTCGCAAAACCGAAGACCCGATAATCCAGATATCCCACGCCACTGCGCATGGCACAGCAAATCATATCCGCTCGGATCCGCGCCTTGGAAACGCCGGTCTCCCGGCTGATGGCTTTGACGTTGGCTTCCATTCGCGCGAAGCTCATCGTTTTGACCCGGCGCAGAAAGGCTTTGATGTCTTTTTTCATGACTCGATCTC
>CAMDZY010000078.1 GCA_945910975.1 uncultured Clostridia bacterium
TTATAGGACGCAAACGTGCGAGTCAAGTGCCGTAGGCGCTTGGCGAGTGCGATGCTTAAGTCCGGCAATGTTCTTCCGCGAGGAAGAACTCTGTCGAAAAACGAAGTTTTTCGACAGCCTGTCAACGAGAACCCCGGAAGGAGAAATAGAAAAGATGAAATCCGCTGCCCTCGAACTGGCACGCTGGCTTTTTGCCTTGGCGGCAGTGCTGTTTATTACATTGAGCTTTACCGGCAACACAGTCAGCAATGCCGCTCCGGAAACGGTGGAAGCTGCTGTTACGGCAACGCTGGATATGCAGACGATGCAAAAGGCGGACAATCAGATGATCAAACGTCTGTATGGCCTGAATCCGGCCGATTTTGAAAGCTGCACATTGTACTACCCTACCTCCAATATGGGTGCAGAGGAGCTGCTTTTGGTCAAGCTCGCCGACACTGCGCAGCAACAGGCCGTTTCCGATGCCGTGAATGCCCGTCTGGAAACACAAAAAGCGAGCTTTGACGGCTATGGCGTGGAACAATTCGATATGCTTACCAACCACTATGTGCTGGAAATCCGTGGTAATTGGATCCTTTTTGTGGTCAATCCGTCTGCCAAGGCTGCCCAAAGCGCATTTCTCGGCGCATTATAAGGGGGTGTCGGGATGGCATTTAGTAATTTGACGTTTGTCTTCGCCTTTTTGCCCATTAGCTTGCTGCTATATTATATTGTGCCAAAAAAGGCAAAAAATGCAGTGTTGGTGCTTTTGGGCTTGGTATTTTTTTCCTGGGGACGGCCGGAATACCTGATTTTGCTGTTGTGCAGCATTTTGTTTTCCTACTTCTCCGGCTTGGCGATCAGCAATCAGCAGGAACACCCTGTGCGCGCCAAATTGATTTTAATCAGTGCCGTTGTGTTTCACCTTTTGATCCTCGGCTTTTATAAGTACTATGATTTTCTGGTGCAAAACATCAACCAAATCTTCGGCACGGCATTCACCACGCCGAAACTCCCCCTGCCAATCGGAATATCCTTTTTTACCTTCTCCCTGCTCTCTTACTTGTTCGATGTCTACCGTCAAAAAGCGCCGGCCTTGAAAAACCCGCTCGATTTTGCGGTGTTTGTTACCTTCTTCCCCAAATTGGTGTCAGGGCCGATTGTCAAGTATGAAGATATGTATGCGCAAATCGAAGAGCGCACCGTTACGAAGCAGAGCTTTGGCGACGGATGCCGACTTTTTCTGATTGGTCTGGGGAAGAAAGTGCTTTTGGCAAACACGCTTGGTGCAACATTCAATACCCTGTACGCCCTCCCGACTGATTCCCTGTCCGGTGCAAGTGCGTGGCTGGGTGCGATTTGCTACAGCTTGATGCTTTACTTTGACTTTAGCGGTTATTCGGACATGGCCATTGGGCTATCCAAGCTATTTGGCTTTTCCTTTGCGCAAAACTTCAATTACCCCTATATGTCGAACAGCATCACCGATTTTTGGCGCCGGTGGCATATCTCTTTGGGTGCATGGTTCCGGGATTATGTGTACATTCCCTTGGGCGGCAGCCGCGTCAAAACGTGGAAAATCATCCGCAACCTGCTGATTGTCTGGGCGCTGACCGGTATCTGGCATGGCGCGAACTGGACATTTGTGGTCTGGGGAATGTATTACGGGCTGCTTCTGGTGATGGAAAAATTTGTGCTGAAAAAAGTTTTGGACAAGGTTCCCAATGTGCTGCGGCATATTCTTACATTGCTGCTTGTGCTGATTGGATGGGTGTTCTTTTTCTCGGACTCGCTGCAAATTGCGATTACCTGGCTGGGGCGGATGTTCTTTGTCGGGCCGTTTTTGGACGCTACGGCAAAATACGCCTTTGGCAGTTGCTGGCTTCTCCTGCTGGTTGGAATTTTTGCATCCACCCCGCTTGGCGCAAACATTGGCAGCAATCTTTATCGCAGCAAATCTAAAGTCCCGGTGGCGGTTTGCAGTATTCTCTTCTTCGCAGCAATTTTGCTGCTATCCATTGCCGGAATGACAAATGACACCTATTCATCTTTCCTGTATTTCCAATTCTGATTGGAGGCGATAAGCATTGGAGCAAACAAAACAACCTGAATCGACACCCCGTCCAACACCGAAAAGTCGCGCCAAACAGCGCTATCGCCGTAACCGCTGCCTTCAGGGGAATCTGTTGGCAGCACTGCTGCTGGGCGTTGTGCTTGTGTTTGGCATTGTCAGCGTGGGTTCTGCCGACAAGGCAGAGTCACAGAATGAAAACCGTAAGCTGGCGCAGATACCAGCGTTCTCGTGGAGCGGCTTAACGGACGGATCCTATTTTTCCGATTGGGACAGCTATATTTCCGACCAGCTTCCGGGGCGCGATTCCTGGATCTCATTCAAGCTGCAATTCGACAAATTCACCGGAAAAAAGGAGTCAAATGGCGTCTACCTTTGCGCGGATGACTATCTGATGGAAATCCCCAGCGCACCGGATGCAGAAAATGTACAGCGAAATGTCGATGCCATCAACGCCTTTGCCGACCGGCACAAGGATCTGCGGATGAATTTGGCGGTCATTCCCAACGCATATTGCATCAACCCCGAACGGCTCCCTAAAAATGCGCCATGCCGCAACCAGCAGGCCGATTTGGAAAGCCTTGCTGCGAGCTTTCAACAGGTGAACTTCATCAATACCATTGATGCACTCAAAGCGCACAAAGAGGAAGAACTGTATTACCACACCGACCATCACTGGACAAGTCTTGGCGCATATTATGCGTTTTCGTCAATGACAACACAGCTTGGAATCACCAACCCTGTCAGCGACTATGATGTTTACGCCGTTTCCGACTCCTTTGAGGGCACCTTGTCCTCCAAGAGCGGCAGCCACACCTATCAGGACACTGTGGAAATCTATGTTCCAAAGACCTCGGTGCAGTATAAAGTCACCTATGCTGACACAAAAGAAACGACCTGCTCAATCTATGAGCGCGACTGCCTGAATGCGAAAGATCACTACACCGTATTTTTTGGCGGCAACCATTCTCGCGTAGATATCGCGACGACAGCCGACACCGAACGGGTTTTGCTGCTTGTCAAGGACTCCTACGCCAACTGCTTTGCTCAATTTTTGACGCCTTACTATGATAAAATCATTATCATCGACCCGCGTTACTATTACGATAACGCAGACTCTCTTTTGGCCCACGAGGGCGTAACCGATGTTCTGTTTCTCTACAACGCCAGCACCTATTTTGCCGATTCCTCGCTGGCAGATGTGCTCACACCGGCGGAAGCATCGCAACAGGAATGACAATACCAAACGGTCCGAAAGCTAGGAAAGAATTTTTTGGCTTTCGGGCTGTTTTTTGCAATCGCCGTTGCAATTTTGGGCGAGATATGGTATGATTAGATACAATATGCAGACCGTCAAAAATGCCTTGCAGAGTTCGCCGCCTTAGCGGCGAATCGAATTCAATCCGTTTTTGCGCCAACTGCTCTGCGCATGGTGTTTTACGCCATGTTATCATTCTTAGTTTTAAGAAAGTCCTATGAAAGCGGCACCACGGTTGCGCTTGTCGCTTTTTGCCATAAAAGGCCGTGTGCATTTCGGGTTCCCGGAACTCGTACTATGACTTCAAAAGGAGGCGTCGTATGCGACGGTTTCTGATTATTCTGTTGTGCCTTTCCCTTTTTGTGATACCTGCCGGTGCAGAAGATGCGACTGACACGGAAATTATTGATATGAACACGGAAATCCAGCTGCAGGAGGATGGCTCCTGCACGGTAAATTCCAGCTTCACTGTCCGCTTTTCCGGCAAAGACAGTAGCTTTGTCATTCCGCTTGGCGTTGATGCGGTTGATTACTCGTTGGGAATCCCTGCCGATGTTCAAAAAATCAATAACGTGACCTGCTATGTTTTGCCGGAAAATGGAGCTTCCTTTGCCGGTCAACAGAATTTTTCTGTGACCTATACCCTCCCCTGCCAGGTATCTACGGTGGACGGGAAACAGCACTTGGATTTGTCGGTGCTGGCCTCCGGCTTCACTTGCCCCATCAATACATGGAAGTTTACCGTCCACTTCCCTGCCGCATTTGAGACCATGCCGGATCTGTTTTCCGGCTACCACGGAAACACGGCATTTAATGACTTTGACATCCAATGCGCCGACGGCGTCTATACGGCCAATATGCTCACCCGGATGCAGGATCATGACAGCCTGCGGTTGCAGATGGATTTGCCGGATGGCTATTTTGACCTGCGGAATCTGCCGGGCAAGACGGAACACATCGACAGAAATGTGTTTCTTGGCGTAGCTTTGCTCTGCCTGCTCTATTGGTTTTTCCGCCTACGCAATCCCTTAAAGCTGCCAAAGAAGTGCAAACTGCCGCCTGTCCACGTAACGGCAGGCGAATTGAGCTATCATTTGACCTGCGACAAGCCGGATTTGGCGTCCTTGGTTATGCAATGGGCAGATTTGGGCTATCTTACGGTTCGCCGCCACCGCAACGGCCGTGTTGTCCTGACACGTCGGATGGAAATGGGCAACGAGCGCCGAAGCGTGGAGGTCAAGCTGTTTTCCACGCTATTCCGCAAGGACGGCAACTGCGATGTGCAAAGTCTGCGCTATCGAAATGCTGCGAAAAAAATGTGCCATCCCTTTGGCATTCACTGCGCCCGGCGAATGTTTTCGCGGCATAAAGGAAGTGTCCGGCTTTACCGAATGCTTGGCATGATCGCAGCCTATGCATCCGGCTTTATGGCATTCGATTTGCTGCTTGGCGCTTATGATTCCCGCTGGGTCTTGATTGCACTGCTTTCGGTTCTGGTGTGCGTGTTGTCATGGCTGATTCAGCAAGGAATCATTTGCCTGCTGCGCCGCCGTCGGAAACGACCGCTGATTTTGGCCGGTATTTCCGTTTTGGCGCTTGTGATCCTGATGGGGATTTCCGGCAGTGGCGTCAATATGATTTTGAATATTCTCCTGCAAGCCTTCATTGGGATAACGGCAATGTTTGGCGGCAAGCGGAGCAGTGGCGGTTGGGATATTTTGCTCCATCTGCTTGGCTTCCGCAGCTACCTGCGCCATATTTCCGTTGGCGAGCTGCGCCAGCAGTTGCAGTCAGACCCGATGTTCTTCTATCGGATGTACCCGTATGCCGAGGCTGCCGGTTTTGGCAAGCGATATGCCAAGCGGTTCGCTTCGGTTCCGCTTGAGCCGTGCGATTGGCTGAAAGACGCCAAAGATACTGCGACAAAAGCAGGCGACTTTTGCCAAATTTATGCCTCCGTCATTGCAACCATGCGACAGGAGGACGTGCCGAATGTTCTGGTTGCCATGATTTCCGGCGCCGTGGATCGCCGCAAACGCATCCGCGCCAGAAAGGCCGGCAAATATACCGCAGCCCGCAAAAAATCGCCGTCTTCCGCAAAACCCAAACCGCAGCCGGCCTATCTGCGCCCGCATCGCCGTGTAACGGAGGAATATCCGCCGGAAGAATACGATTGGGACAATTATGACATCACTTAACCGCAAAGGAGCGTTTTCATGCAATACCGTTTTTATGCGCTGATTTCCCGTATGCGTTATATTACCCGCTGGGGGCTAATGCGCAATACCTTTTCGGAGAATATTCAGGAGCATAGCCATATGGTGGCCGTCCTGGCGCATTCGCTGGCGCTGATCCAGCGCGATATCCTGGGGGAAGCTGCCGATCCGGAACGCTGCGCAACGGCGGCACTGTTCCACGATGCCAGTGAAATTTTAACCGGCGATCTGGCGACGCCGATCAAGTATTATAATCCGGAAATTAAAACAGCCTACAAACAAATTGAACGTGTCAGCGGCGAAAAGCTGCTGGGTATGCTCCCGGCAGAATTGCAGGAAAGCTATCGGCCGTATATTCTGGAAGACGACCCCGACACCAATCGTATCGTAAAAGCAGCGGACAAGCTGTCCGCGCATATTAAGTGCATCGAGGAACTGAAGGCCGGCAATGCAGAGTTTGAATCGGCAGCAAAACAAACGCACCAAGCGCTTGTGGAAATGCAGCTGCCTGCGCTGGATTGGTTTATGGCGCATTGTCTGGACAGCTTCAACTTAAATCTGGATCAGCTGGAATAAGTCCTGCTGGTTGTGTTAGGAGGAATTTGTGTGGAATCGGAACGTTATCAAATTCAGCTTTCCTCTGAGCAACTGCTGTTGCAGCCACATTGTCCTGTCCATGCGCAAAAGCTGCAATGCACACGCGATAGTCTGACCGGCAGGTTATATTTGCAGGTACGTTATGTAAACCGGTCAAGCATGACCGTTAGCTCGCTTGTGGTGTGCGTGACGCAGACGGATGCGGATGGGAAGGAAGTTTCCGTCATCCGATCGCTCCCGGTTCCGGATCTGCACGCAAAACCGCATACGTGCTTTGGCGATGAAAAAACAATCGTTCTGTCCGCGCGCAGTGCAAAAATCCAAGTAATCATCGAGCAGGTTTGCTTCTCGGATGGGCAGATTTGGCGAAAGCGTGCAGAGGATATACCGGTTTCGATTCGCGAACCTGTTCGCATCTGTGGGAAGCTGCAACCATCACAGCATGACGGTTACTGGTACTGCGCCTGCGGTCTGGTCAATCCGGACAGTGACAGCGTTTGTGGCTATTGCGGCAAACCTGCCCCGGTCGCCCTACCGAAGCCGGCCACACCGCCGTCCCCTGCCCCGCCGGAACCGGAAATGGTGTCTGAACAAGCTGCGGAAGCAGAATTTCCGGTCATTGAGCCTACGCTCCCGCCCACGCCTGCGCCGCCGAAGAAAAAGCGCCATGTTATTGCGTGGGTGATCGGGATTTTGCTGCTGCTGGCTGCCCTAGCGGCTGCGGGATATTTTTGGGTGTATCCAATGTTCCGGTATGATCAGGGTCGCCGGCTGTACGAAAAGGGAAACTATGAACAGGCAGCCGAGATTTTTTCTTCTTTGCCGAGTTATAGCGATGCCGACGAGCGCGTAACACAGTGCAGGTTTAATCTTGCCTATCAGCAGCTACAGTCCGGCGAATATGACAGCGCATATCAGGCATTTCTGGATTTGCCGGAAGACCCGCGTGCGCACACAATGGCATTGAATTGTTTGCAAAAGCAGCTGCACGCGGCAGTGGCAGACGATGATTATGCGCAAGCCTGCGTATACCTGGGACAGGTAGATCAGCTGTTGACGCCGACCGAAGCGGTGCCTGCATGGCGGCTTGATGTCGAGCCTTGGCTATCTTATCATGAGGGTCTTACCTATTATAACGATGGCAGCTATCAGGCCGCCCGGGAATGCTTTGCCAAGACGGACTATGGCGATTCGCAGGAATATCTGACGGACTGCACCTATCATCTGGCGCAAGAATCGCTTGCAGACGGTTTCTTTGAGGAAGCGATTGAAACGTTTTCATCCCTTGGTGATTACAAGGATGCCCAACAGCTTTTGTTGCAGGCAATGCAAGGCTATGTGCGTGCGCACTTCAATGCAGACGATGAGAAAACCGCACAATATTTACAGACGCTCATTGCTGTCGGCACAGAAGATGCACAATCGCAGTACGATGAACTGTTTGCCTGGGAGGTGGAGTTCTCCTGCGCGGACGCGCTGGACAGTTTGGCCTCGCTTGCAATCGATTTTCATGTGACCGCAGGTCCCCCGGATGGCAGTACGACCGACCTGGTTTTGGCGTACACGCTGCCAAACGGAAAGAGCGGCACACTGCCACTGGCGGAAGGCGTCGAGCTTGGCGATTCCGGTACATTTTTATGGGAAAATACCGGTGTTTCGGATGCCGGTAAGGGCAATTTCTCTTTTACAGTTACAGAAGGTAACAGTGACCGCGTTATCTATACGAAAAAAATCGATATA
>CAMDZY010000079.1 GCA_945910975.1 uncultured Clostridia bacterium
ACGCTTTGACTACGACCTGCGCGCACAGGGCGCATCGCTTGAGCAGTATGCCAAGATGATTGGCGGCAGCGTGGATACCTTCCGCGGCTATATGCGTCCGCAGGCTGAGAAGCAGACCAAGATCAATGTTCTGCTTGATGCTGTTGTCGATGCGGAAAAGCTCGAGGTGAGCGATGAAGAGCTTGAAAACGAATATGCAGATCTCGCCAAGTCCTATCAGATGGATGTGGAAAAGGTGAAGGAACTGCTGAATGTGAAAGACCTGAAGGATGACCTGCTCGTTCGCAAAGCCGGCAAACTGATTGCCGATGCCGCCGTGGCAGTCGCCCCCAAGGCAAAGGAAGAAACCGCAGCGGAGGAATAATTCCAACGCCGGACGGTTAGAATGTTTCATCCATGGAAAGGAGCATTGCTATGAGTTTAGTCCCCTATGTCGTTGAACAGACCAGCCGCGGAGAGCGGTCATATGACATTTTCTCCCGTCTGCTCAATGACCGTATCATTATGCTGTCCGAAGAGGTCAACGATACGACCGCATCTTTGATTGTGGCGCAGATGCTGTATCTCGAAGCGCAGGATCCGGATAAGGATATTCAGTTTTATATCAATTCCCCCGGTGGCAGCGTAACAGCCGGCATGGCTATTTATGACACCATGCAGTATATCAAGTGCGATGTTTCCACCATTTGTGTGGGAATGGCCGCATCAATGGGTGCATTTTTGCTCTCATCCGGCGCCAAGGGTAAGCGCCTGGCGCTGCCCAATGCGGAGGTCATGATTCATCAGCCCTCCGGCGGTGCGCAGGGACAGGCAACCGATATTGAAATTCAGGCAGAGCGGATCCTTGCCATGAAGAAAAAGCTGACCCAAATTATGGCGGACAACGCCGGCAAGGATTACGAAACGGTAAAGGCCGACTGCGAGCGCGACCACTTTATGAGTGCCGAGGAAGCGATGAACTACGGTTTGATCGATAAGGTGCTTTACAAGCGCTAAAATCAGCGGCTGCAAAAAGGAGGAAGCATTACGGCTACCGACAAAAGTATCAGATGTTCATTTTGTGGCAAACGCGAATCTCAGGTAAAGCGAATGATGTCCGGCAACAACGTATATATCTGCGATGAATGCGTTGCGCTGTGTAACAGCCTGCTCCGTGAGGATATGTACGATATGGACGATTCCCTCCCGGCACAACCGGAGAAGCTGCCCACGCCCAAGGAAATCAAGAATTATATGGACGGCTACATCATCGGTCAGGACGCAGCAAAAGTTGCCCTGTCCGTGGCGGTGTACAACCATTATAAGCGCATCTATTTTGGCGACGATTCGGATGTTGAATTGCAAAAGAGCAATATCTTGCTGATCGGCCCAACCGGCAGCGGCAAGACACTTTTTGCACAGACCCTCGCAAAGATTTTGGATGTTCCCTTTGCCATCGCCGATGCAACCACTTTGACAGAAGCGGGCTATGTCGGTGAGGACGTGGAAAATATTTTGCTGCGGCTGATCCAGGCAGCAGATTTTGACGTGGAATTGGCCGAGCGCGGCATTATTTACATCGATGAGATGGACAAAATTGCCCGTAAAAGTGAAAGCACATCCATCACCCGCGACGTTTCCGGTGAGGGCGTGCAGCAGGCTCTGCTAAAAATTCTGGAAGGAACCGTTGCCAATGTGCCGCCGCAAGGTGGCAGAAAGCACCCGCAGCAGGACTTCATCCAAATCGATACCAGCAAAATCCTGTTCATCTGCGGCGGTGGATTTGACGGTCTGGATAAGATAATCGAACGCCGTAGTGACAACAGCGCGGTCGGGTTCGGCAGAGAACTACAGAGCAAGCACGACAGGGATGTCGGCAAGCTGTTCCGTCAAGTGCAACCGCATGATTTGCTGAAGTTTGGCATCATCCCGGAGCTGGTAGGCAGATTGCCGGTCATCACCAGCTTGCAGAGCTTGACAAAGGAAGATTTGGTTCGGATTTTGACTGAGCCGAAAAATGCCCTTTGTCGTCAGTATCGCAAGCTGCTGGAATACGACGGCGTTGAGCTGAATTTTGAAGATAAGGCGCTGGAGGCCATTGCGCAAAGGGCAATCGATCGCAAGATCGGCGCACGCGGCCTGCGTGCCGTGCTGGAGGATATCATGACAGATTTGATGTATGAAATTCCCTCCGACCCCACGATCGAAAGCGCCGTGATCACGGAAGCCTGTGTGACAAGGGACGAAAAACCCAGAGTCAAACATAAAGCATCCGCCTGAGAATATATAATAAAGTGACAATTTCTGCGCAGATACGATGCACAGACCAATTACAGTGGCACGCATTGTCCGCTTACGGTGAGCAATGCGTGCGCTGCTGTACCAATCAGCAGGATGATTCCTGCGATTTGCGCACAGAAAGGAGCGACAGCTATGAAAGAAATTATGCTTGCCGAACGCCTTCCGCTTTTGGCGCTGCGCGGCATTGTAGCATTTCCTAAAATGACAATTCATTTTGATGTCGGACGGGAGAAGTCCATCAAGGCGATGGAAGCAGCAATGGCGCGGGACAACCGGGTTTTTCTGGTGACACAGCGGGACATTCTCGACGATGACCCGGATTTTGACGCATTATACTCCGTCGGTACCGTAGCAAAAATCAAGCAGGTACTGCGGATTCCCGGTGATATGGCACGGGTCTTGGTCGAGGGTGAATATCGTGCGCAGTTGGTGGAGCTGTCGCAGACAGAGCCATATTTGGCAGCGCAGGTCGAATCCCTGCAGGATAGTGAATATAAAGTAGCATTTGCACGCGTCGAGGCGCTCATGCGCCAGAGCTACCAGCAGTTTGACGAGTTCACGGAGCTTTCCCAGCAGAAGCTGCCGGAAAATTTGCTGCAAATTCTCTCTTCGTCCGACCCCGGCTATGTGGCCGATATGATTGGTCAGTACGCAACATTTGACTATCATCGGAAAATGCAGCTGTTGAACCAGCAGCACCCTGTGCGCCGTCTGGAATTGGCCAACCGCTTGCTGGCAGAGGAATTGCAGGTGCTGCGGCTGGAAAATGATATTTCGGAAAAAACCCAGCGCAGCATGGACAAAGGACAGCGCGATTACTATCTGCGCGAACAGCTGCGGGTAATTCGCGGGGAGCTTGGCGAGAGCGAGGATGACGATGATGTTTCGGACTACCGCGGCAAAGTGGCTGAACTGTCCTGCAACCGGGAAGTGAAGGACAAGCTGAATAAGGAAATTTCCCGCTTGGCCAAGCAGCCGTTCGGCTCGGCCGAGGCCTCGGTCATCCGCAATTATCTGGATGTGGCGCTGGAGCTTCCGTGGCAAAAATCCACAAAGGAAACCGTGGATGTCGCAAAAGCCAGAAAAGTTCTTGACCAGGATCATTTCGGCTTGGAAAAGGTCAAAGAGCGGATTTTGGAAATTCTTGCCGTCAAGCAAATGGCTCCGGAGCTGCCCGGGCAGATCATCTGTCTGGTCGGCCCTCCGGGCGTCGGCAAGACATCCATCGCTATGAGCGTAGCGCGGGCGTTGAACCGCAAGCTGGCGCGGATTTCGCTGGGCGGCATCCATGATGAAGCCGAGATTCGCGGTCACCGCAAGACCTATATCGGCTCGATGCCCGGCAGAATTTTAACGGCGATTTCCAATGCGGGCAGCAATAATCCGCTGCTTTTGCTGGATGAAATTGATAAATTGGGCAATGATTATAAAGGAGATCCTGCCTCGGCGCTGTTGGAGGTTTTGGATTCGGAACAAAACGCAACCTTCCGCGACAATTTCCTGGAACTGCCGTTTGATTTGTCAAAATGTATGTTTATCACCACCGCTAACACCACCGATACCATCCCCAGAGCGCTGCTCGACCGGATGGAAGTGATTGAATTGTCCTCCTACACGGACGAGGAAAAGGTGATGATTGCAAAAGATCACCTGCTGCCCAAGCAGATGAAACGACACGGCTTAAAAAAGACGCAGCTGCGGGTGAGCGACAATGTTTTGCGCGAGATCATCAATTGTTACACGCGCGAATCCGGCGTTCGAAATCTGGAACGGGAAATTGCATCGCTGTGCCGCAAGGCAGACATGAAGCTGGTACAGGAGGATGCGCCGAAGCGCCTGACCGTCACAAGTCAGAATCTGGAAGAATATCTCGGCACTCGAAAAATTTTGCCGGATCATATTCCCACAGCCGACCCGGTTGGCCTTGTGACCGGACTTGCATGGACACAGGTCGGCGGGGAAACGCTGGAAGTGGAGTGCAACGTCATGGACGGCAGCGGCAAACTGGAGCTGACCGGCAATCTGGGTAATGTGATGAAGGAATCTGCCCAAAGCGCCATGAGCTATATCCGTGCGCACAGCCAGCAGCTGCATATTGCGCCGGATTTCTATAAAACAAAGGATATCCATGTGCACTTCCCGGAGGGCGCCGTGCCCAAGGACGGCCCGTCGGCCGGAATTACGGTCTGCACGGCGATGGTTTCTGCGCTGACGGGCGCAACGGTGCGCCGCGATGTTGCCATGACCGGCGAAATTTCTATTCGCGGTCGTGTGCTGCCGATTGGCGGGCTAAAGGAAAAAACCATGGCTGCGCTGCGTCATGGCGTCAAGACCGTCATCATTCCGGCGGATAACGAGAAGGATTTGGCAGAAATCGACCCCACAGTGCGCAAGGCGCTGAACTTTATCACGGTTGACCACGTCAGCAAGGTGCTCGATGCGGTGTTGGATTTTTCTTGCTGTGAAACTGTACCAGAGCCGGAAAGCGTGCCGCGTACTATGCGGCCTGTGCCGCATACGGAGCCGAACAGGGTGCCGGGCGTGCGGCAATAGGAGAACGATATGAATTTTCACAATGTTGAATTTGTCACATCGGCTGCCAAAGCGGCAGATTTTAAGCGCGACGGCCTGCCGCAGATCGCATTTGCCGGGAAATCCAATGTGGGCAAGTCCTCGGTAATCAACCGGGTTTTGATGCGCAAGAATTTTGCACGCGTGGGCGAACAGCCGGGCAAAACCGTGCATATCAACTACTTTTTGATTGACGAGAAAATGTATCTCGTCGACTTGCCCGGATACGGCTATGCCAAGGTTTCCCGCGCGGAGAAGGAGCGCTGGGCAAAGCTGATGGACAGCTATTTTGCCGAACCGGAGCTGCTGACCCTCGGGGTTATGATCGTGGACAGCCGCCATAAGCCAACGGAAAATGACGTGATCATGGCGAATTGGTTCCAGCAAACGGGCAGCCCGTTCGTGGTGGTGGCCAACAAGCTGGACAAGCTGAAAAAAAGCCAGATCGAGCCGAACCTCCAATGCATTCGCGATACACTTGCCCTCTCCGAGCAGGTGATCCCGTTTTCCGCCGAAAAGGGGATCGGCCGGGATGAGCTGGTGGAAGTGCTGTTGCGTGCGGCAGGGGAAGCGGAACATATTACAGGGATTGGATGAGATACAATGACAAGCATCGGACAGTGGTTTTCCCAATTGGATTTCAGCGTTCTGCTTGAGCTGCTGCTCACAGTGGCTGCGGCGCTGCTTTGCATTATGCTGCACGAATGTGCGCACGGCATCGTGGCCTATTGGCTGGGCGATCCCACTGCAAAGCAGGCGGGGCGCCTGACCCTGAACCCTATCAAACATATTGATATCGTTGGCTTGATCATGCTTGCTGTGGCCAAGGTCGGCTGGGCAAAGGCTGTGCCGGTCAACCCCAACAATTTCAAGCGTCCTAAGCTCGGCATGGCAATCACCGCATTGGCAGGCCCCTTGTGCAATGTGCTTTTGGCGTTTGTCGCTATGATCATTGGCGCAACGGTCGATTTGTGCGATCAGATCAACGGCGGGCAGTGGCTGCACTATGTTTCTTATTTTTTCATGTACGTATGTACACTTTCGTGCGGCCTTGCGGTATTCAATCTGATTCCGATCCCGCCGCTGGACGGCTCCAAGGTTTTGGCAATGGTACTGTCGAATCGCGCGTACCGCGTGTGGATGCGCTATGAGCACTTTGGAATGATTTTGCTGATTGCGTTGGTTTTCCTCCTGCCCAGGCTGCTGCCCGGTGCATCGCCGCTGTCTTCTGCAATCGGAGGACTTTGGAAAGGTCTTTGGATGATTGCCAAATATCCGGTCAAGGGAATTATGACGCTGCTATATCCTGATGTTCCGATTCTATATTAAAAAAGGATGAACGCCATGGAGGAACCGAAATATCATCTTGAGGGCGTGGTAAAATCCCGCGCAGAGTCGTTGGAAGATTTTGACGGCCCGCTGGATGTTATTTTACTGCTCCTTTCTAAAAATAAAATAGCGATACAGGATATCTCCATTGCTTCCATTTTGGAGCAATATTTGGCTTATCTTGACGAAATGAAGCGGATGGATATGGAAATCGCATCGGAATTTATCGCGATGGCATCGCATTTGATGTACATCAAGTCCAAGCTGCTGCTCTCCGAGGCGGAGAAACAGGAAGCCATGTCGGAGATGGAATTGCTGATCCGCTCTTTGGAGGAGCGCCAGCGAAAGGATGCCTATGAGCATATGAAGGCTGCCTTTGCGTTTTTGGAGCAGCGCAACGAAATCGGCATCAACCTGTTTATCAAGCCGCCGGAGCCGTATCAGGTGGATAAAACCTACAAATACCGGCATGATAAGCAGGATTTGTACAACGCTTTTCTTGCTATCGCCGATCGCTCTGAACGGCAGATGCCTCCTCCCATCGCAAATTTTGAGGGCATCGTTGGCGCGGAGCCTTATCCTGTCACAACCAAGGCGGCGGAGGTCTTGAAACTGCTGCTGATGCGTGGATTTTCCAAATTTCAGCGGCTGTTTGAGGGCAATCAAAGCCGCAGCGAGATCGTGGCAACATTTTTGGCTGTATTGGAGTTGTGCAAGCTGAAATCTGTTTCCGCTGAGGAGGACGAGAACGGCGATTTTGTGATCACATTCTTGCAAATGCCGGAGGATCAGGAGGTATCGGATGGAACAAACTGAAATGATGCGCGTGATTGAGGGCGTTTTGTTTGCGTCCGGGGAGCCTGTCCCGGTGGAGCGGCTTTGCCTTTGCCTGGAGTGTGATGCTGACGAGGTTCACGCAGCGGCAAAGGCGCTGGCGGACGAGTTGTCCTTTGCACGCCGCGGTGTGCGGGTGATTCGGCTGGAAAATGCCTATCAGATGTGCTCTGCCGGGGATTTGAGCGCCTATATCACGAAAGCGCTGGAAACGCGCAAGCCGCCAAAGCTGTCGTCCTCTCAGCTGGAAACGCTGACGATTATTGCTTACTACCAACCGGCGACAAAGGCCTATGTGGAGCAGCTGCGCGGTGTGGACAGCTCTTATTCCATCGGCGCGCTGATCACCAAAAAGCTGATTGAGGAATGCGGCAAGCTCAATGTACCCGGCCGACCCAATCTTTACCGCACGACACCGGATTTTCTGCGCACCTTTGGACTTCGCTCACTGGACGATTTGCCTGTGATTGAAAAGGTGCAGTTTGGCAAACGGGAGCAACTGGAGCAGCAGGTGATGCAGCAACAACAGGCGCAGCCGACCGAGACGGAAGACGGACAGCAGGTGATGCTGTGATTTGGCTGTGGATATTGCTGGCGCTGCTGGTGCTGTTTCTGATGCCGGCGTGGCTGTATGTCGATTATGCAGATGAAACGACGTATCTGCGGGTTGGCTTTTGCGGCATTCGCGTCACAGTGCTGCCAAAACGAAAAAAGCGCAGAAAAAAAAAGAACGCGATGCTTCCCCGCACGCAGAAAAAGCGGACGATTCAGTCGGTGTATGCATCGGCCAAACGCTATTTTCCGCTTGTGA
>CAMDZY010000080.1 GCA_945910975.1 uncultured Clostridia bacterium
CGCCGTAAAGGAGAAGCCCGATGAAACTAATGATTTTAGACGGCAACAGCGTCATCAACCGCGCATATTATGGAGTCCGTCCTTTGAGCACAAAGGACGGACTGTTTACCCATGCCATCTATGGCTTTTTGAATATTATGCAGCGTATGCAAACCGAGGAACAGCCAGACGCGCTGTGTGTTGCCTTCGACCTCCATGGCCCCACGTTCCGTCATAAAAGGTATGACGGCTATAAAGCCACGCGCCACGGAATGCCGGAGGAGCTGGCGATGCAGATGCCCTGGATGAAGGACGTGCTGCGTGCCATGAATATCCCCATCTTTGAAGCGGAGGGCTGGGAAGCGGATGATGTGATTGGCACTGTGGCGAAAAAATGCAGCGCCGAAAACTGGGACTGTGTGATTGTCAGCGGGGATCGTGACCAGTTGCAATTGGTTGACAGGCACGTAACCGTGAAGTTTGTTTCTTCCAAAGCAGGCCGCACCGACGCTGTCAATTACACACCGGAGCGCTTTCAAGAGGAATACGGTTTTGCACCGATTCATCTGATCGACTTAAAGGCTCTGATGGGCGATTCATCCGACAACATTCCCGGCGTGGCCGGTGTCGGGCCGAAAACTGCAACAGATTTGCTCCTGAAATATGGCACTTTGCAAGGCGTGTATGAAAACTTAGATAGCGGGGAAATCAAGGGGAAACTGCTGGAAAAGCTGAAAAACGGAAAGGACTCCGCCTTTTTGTCCTATGAATTGGCAACTATCGTCTGCGAAGCGCCCATCGATTTCCAGCCGGAAGCGTGCATTTGCCGTGAACCCAAGCAGGATGAACTGTATGACCTGTTTGTCCGTCTGGAATTTGTCAAGCTGATTGACCGCTATCATTTGCGCCGCAGCGAGCCGGAACCGGCTGCACCGGAACAACTGCCCTTGATGCAAACGCTGCCGGTTGCGCAGGATTTTGCGGTGCTGTTTTCTGCGGATATGCGCACGGCGGCCTTCGCGTGTGCGGAGGGAACTTGCTGCGTGCAGGTCACGGAAAATCAGCTGCGCGACATTTTGCAAAATCCCTATCAAAAGTGCTGCCTTGATCTCAAGCACCTCAACAACTGCCTTGCCAAGTTGGGCTTGCAGGCGAAAAACGTTGTGTTTGACGCCGCTGTGGCGGGTTATATGCTTGATCCGTCTGCCAATCACTATGCTTTGCAAAAGCTGGCAATGGGCTACCTGAATCGGGAGGTCGGAGAGGAACTGACCGACCAAGTGACGGCACTGTGGCAGCTGTGGCCGGTTATGACAGAAAAAATGCACGCCGAGGGCGTGTATACTGCCTATGAAACAATCGATCTTCCCCTTTGCGCGGTTCTATCTCGGATGGAGCAGGCGGGGATTGGCGTTGACAAAACAGCGCTGACCGATTTCGGCCAGATGCTCTCCCAACGGATCGATGCCAGAGAAGCCGAGATTTACGGCTATGCCGACGGGGAATTCAACATCAATTCCACCAAAAAATTAGGAGAAATCCTGTTTGAAAAGCTGGAACTTCCACCTGTAAAAAAGACAAAAACCGGCTATTCGACCAATGTAGAGGTTTTGGAGAAATTAAAGGACGAGAATCCAATTATTCCGGCGATTATGGAGTACCGAATGCTGACCAAATTGAAGTCCACCTATGCGGACGGCCTGTTAAAAGTGATTGACGAGGACGGCAGAATCCGCACCACGTTCCAGAATACCGTCACCGCGACCGGACGCCTGTCCTCCACCGATCCCAATCTGCAAAATATTCCCGTCCGCACGGAGTTGGGCGCGGAGATACGCAAAATGTTTGTGCCGCGCCCCGGCTGGGTGTTGGTGGACGCGGACTACAGCCAAATTGAACTGCGCGTGTTGGCACATATTGCCAACGATAAAAATATGCAGCAGGCGTTTTTAAGCGGTACCGACTTCCATGCCGCGACCGCCGCGCAGGTGTTCCATGTGCCGCTTTCCGAGGTGACGCCCCAGCTGCGGCGCAATGCAAAGGCTGTGAATTTTGGCATTGTGTATGGCATCTCCAAGTGGTCGCTTGCCGAAGATTTGGGCGTCAAGCCGTGGCAGGCGGAGGAATATATCAACAGTTACATGACACAATTCTCCGGCGTGCGCGATTATATGCACAATATTGTGGAAACCGCCCGGCAACAGGGCTATGTGGACACAATGTTTGGCCGCCGCCGTTGGATTCCGGAACTGAAAAGCAGTAATTTCAATATCCGCTCCGGCGCCGAGCGTATCGCGCTCAACACGCCGATTCAGGGCACGGCGGCGGATATTATCAAGCTGGCAATGATCCATGTGGACAATGCGCTGCGCGAGCAGGCCTTGCAGGCGCAGCTTGTGTTGCAGGTTCACGATGAACTGATTGTAGAATGTCCGGCGTGGGAAGCGGAACTGGTGATGCAAATTGTCACCAACGAGATGCAAAATGTCTGCAAGCTGTCCGTTCCGCTGATTGCCGAGGCCAAAATGGGGAATAGCTGGTATGAAACAAAGTGAAATCCAAATCGTACCGATGCAGCAAATCCATGTACCGCAGGTGGCGGAATTGGAGTGCCAATGCTTTTCCGACCCATGGCCGGAGGAAATTTTGGCGGGAGAACTAAAAAATCCGTTGAGCCTTTGGCTGGTTGCACTGCAAGGGCAGAAGGTGGTTGGCTATATTGGCAGCCAGAGCGTAATGGATGAAGCGGACATGATGAATCTGGCGGTGCATCCCGATTTTCGCAGATTGGGAATTGCTGCGCATTTGGCGCGGACACTTATGGTACAGTTGCTGCAAGGTGGCGTAAAAACGCTGTGTTTAGAGGTGCGCGTGTCCAACGCTTCTGCAATCGCACTGTATCAGAAATTGGGCTTTACCGAGGTCGGACGCCGGCCGCGCTACTACTTCCATCCGACAGAGGATGCACTGATTTTTAAGAAAAAGTTGGGAGAAGCAGATGAAAATACTGGCAATTGAATCCTCCTGCGATGAAACAGCGGTAGCTGTGGTTGAGGACGGAAGAAAAATATTATCGGATGCAATCGCCTCACAGGTAGAACTGCATAAAATTTACGGCGGCGTGGTGCCGGAAATCGCTTCCCGCAAGCATATCGAGGCAATCTACGGCTTGGCGGATCAGGCGTTATCGCAGGCGCAGGTAACGCGCAAGCAGATCGACGCGGTGGCGGTGACCTATGCGCCGGGTCTGATCGGTGCGGTGCTGGTTGGCGTGAATTTTGCCAAGGCGGCGGCTTTTTCCATGGGCGTGCCGCTGGTTCCCGTCCACCATATTCGCGGCCACATCGCGGCAAATTATTTGGCGTACCCGGAACTGGAACCGCCGTTCTTGTGTTTGGTGGTGTCCGGCGGACATACGCTGATTGTGGATGTCAAGGATTATACCGACATGGAGATTTTGGGCGGCACACGCGATGACGCGGCAGGCGAGTGCTTTGACAAGGTGGCGCGTGTATTGGGAATGCCGTATCCCGGCGGCGCAGCGCTTGACCGCATGGCACGCACCGGCGATCCGGAAAAATACGTCTTGCCGATTCCCAAGCTGTCCGGCAATCCGCTGGATTTGTCGTTTTCCGGCTTAAAAACCGCCGCGTTGAACCTGATTCATAATGCCGAACAAAAGGGAGAGGCTATCGATGTGCCATCGCTGTGTGCAGGCTTTTCCCAGACGGTCAGCCGGATGCTGGTGCCGCGCGTGATGCAGGCACTGGAACAGACTGGCTATCAGAAATTGGCAATTGCCGGCGGCGTTGCCGCCAATTCTAAAATTCGCGCCGATTTTCAGGCGGCAACAAAGGAAAAAGGAATTGCACTTTATACCCCGCCGCTTTCCCTCTGCGGCGATAACGGCGCAATGATTGGCGCGCAAGGGTATTATGAATACCTTGCCGGAAATTTGGCAGATCAAACCCTAAACGCCTACGCAACAAAATCCATTGAGGGAGAAACGCTGTAAAAATCCCCCAATGCATATGGAAAAGGACAGCAATCAACGCAACATGGATATTGAGCAATAACAAAAGAGCCAATGCTTTTTATAAAAAGCACGGCTTTGTAGAAAGTGGAAGAAGAAAGCAACTCCGAAATGACCTTTTTGAGTTGGAAATGACACGAGGTACAAACAATGACTTTTGAACAACTTGCAAAAATAGAAAACGAAGCCGAACGTGTGAACAGAACCTATGATATATTCAACGAGGAGAGCAGACTCAATCATTCAAAGGCTGCACGGGTTGAATTTTTGACGACGGTTCGCTACATAGAAAAATACTTAAAAGACGGCGACAAGATACTTGACATCGGCGCAGGCGCGGGCGAATACAGCCTTTACTTTGCACATCGTGGATATGAAGTATCAGCGCTTGAACTTTCGGATGCCAATATTGCGGCTTTTCGCAAAAAACTTACACCCGAAGATAAGATTGACCTTGTGCAGGGGAACGCACTTGATCTGTCACGCTATGCTGACAAGTCTTTTGACATTGTGCTTCTATTCGGCCCGCTTTATCATTTGAAAAATGATACGGATAAACAGCAATGTATTCGCGAAGCAAAGCGCGTTTGTAGGGATGACGGAAAAATCTTTTTTGCTTTTATCGCCAATGATTTTGTTTTCCTCACCGAATTTGAATACGACATCCATTATTTTTCCGTCGGCAATTACGATAAGGAAACATTCAAACTCAATGACTTCCCGTTTGTGTTCCACACAGTGGATACCGCAAGAAAACTTCTTGCTGACGGTGGTATCAACGTACTGCATGAGGTCACTGCCGATGGTGCAAGCGAGCTTTTGGCGGCGAGAATCAACGAAATGAGTGACGAGGACTATGCACAGTATCTCCGTTATCATTTCTATATCTGCGAAAAGCCGGAGATGCTCGGTATGACAAATCATTTGCTGTTTGTGGGAGAAAAGAAATGATAAGGTATAAAGACCTAACCATCCGCCAAGCTGAGGATGTCGATGCAAAACAGCTTGCCGCATGGTGGAATGATGGCGCAATTATGGCACACGCAGGCTTTCCCAACGGCTTGGGAACGAGCGAGGAAAAAGTGATCGAAGAGCTTGAAAACGGCTGCGGCTGTATGGTGATTGAGGAAAATGGCCGCCTGATTGGGGAGTGCAATTACCGTGATGTGGGTTACGGTGTTGCAGAAATTGGCATCAAAATCTGCGAAACCGATTGTCAGAACCGTGGCATCGGGAGAAAGATTTTGAGTATGTTGATTGGCTGGCTGTTCCGAAACGGCTATACCAAAATCGTCCTTGATACCAATTTGGCAAATACAAGGGCACAGCACGTTTATGAATTGCTTGGCTTCCGCAAGGTGCGAACCAACGTGGACTCATGGAAAGACCAGCTCGGAAGGTTGCAATCCTCGGTCGATTATGAACTGGTTGAAACAGACTTTCATAGCTATATTTCAGAAATTTCTGCCTGAATTTGGCGCAAAGCCTATAACATTCTCTGACAATGTTATAGGCTTAACTTCTTGCGGGAGAATTCTCCCCATTATTGTAGTTGTGCGGGTGCAAAACCGCTTCTACGATAATGGGGAGTTCTTTCTTTTTAATGGGAGAGGACTTCGGCAATTTCCAACAGTATCCGCTTGCGGTCAGGTGACAGCTTCGTGAATATTGTTTGCAGTTCCTGCTGCAAATAGGTATCCTGCCGAACTGTGACGCCGTCGAGGAAAAATGTAAGTTCAAAGCCAAGAATCGACGCAATTTCCGCCAACGTGTCCAAGCTAATTTTGGTTACGCCGCGCTCAAGTTGGCTCACATAACCTACGCTAACCGAAAGTTGCTCGGCCAAATATTCCTGCGTGAATCCGTTTCCCTTTCGCGCCTGCTTGATTCGAAGTCCGATTTGTTTGTAGTCAATATACATTTTATCACCAGATACTATTTTGACAGTAATAGCTACAAATATACAGACATTTATAACTATAATTATAGTTATAGCTATTGACTTTTGCAAAATATTGTGGTATCTTATGCTATAGAGAATATGCAACTCGGACAATAAATTGAGGAGGTTTTTTATGAAAAAGAAAATGTGTCGTTGGCTTGCGTTGCTGGCCAAAGTTGTATCGTGTCTTGCTCTTTATTTCAGCATCTGCATCTTGATTACGGCGGCAGATAAGGTGATTGCTGCAGACCTGGTTGGCACTGGGTATTTGTTTTTGCTCTTAGGTTCCGCCTTCTTGATTGTCCAGCTTATGTTGGCACTGAACGCAACAAAATCCCTCTTTTTCGAACACCACAATGGCTGGGTTTCTATAGCAATGAAGTTATTGGCTGGCTTGCCATTGTATTTGAGTCTGATTGTTCTGGCCTTTTTCGCTGAAGACATCATGTCGCCGCTTGTTGTTTCCACCGGTTATGTATTGGCATTAGCAGGAATCCTTCTGTTTATACTTCAATTTACTTTGGCAGTCTATGGCATTGGCAGCCTTATGGACAAAAAGGAAGCTGCTGTGCAGGGATTGGAGAACAAATAAGGCGACACCGCACAATTTCCCAGTCTGCTTGCAAAAAATCCTGTTATATTGCTCAAAAATCCTCGGCGATCCGTCCGGATGCCCTACGATTTTTGAACAGTCTGACGAAACTTCCGCATTCTGTGCACCGGAATTGTGCGGCATTGCCATAATCCAAATCCGGCAAAAACGGTACATTTCAGCCGTTTTTGCCGGATTTGTATATTATTTTAGTGTTGTATTTGCATTGGTGCAAGATTTCCGTGATGATAGACCGCCTCCTGCGCCGACATACCGGGTACGACCCGGTTATTTTTCGTTGTGCTTATTTCCTTGCTTTTTATCCAAAGCGTTGTTTATTTTTTTAATGTTGCGTTTTCCGACCGCGTACTGCACGATCCATACTGCGATAAAGATCAGGACAAAGATGCCGAAGTAGCTTATAATACCTTTTAGACTGTGTTCCATCCAATATAGAACATAGGCAATCGGCATGAAAATTACCGAAACAATCAGAAAGAATATTCCGGTCTGTTTTACAAGACTCCAATGCTCGATCTCCCATATAACGGAGCAGGCGGCAAATCCGGAACCTAGGATTCCGCATAGAATTGTTTGCAGTAAAACGGCATGAATTTCACTTCCAGCCACCGCAATCAGTTCAGGCGCACACGGTGTATAATAACCGTTTGCAAATATAAGAGAAAGAATGATGGTTATGGAATGCCCGATTGCAACGCCGAGCGGAAACCCCAACAGACCGCGTAGAACAATTTTTCTTTTCATACCTGCCACCTCATATCCCCAGTATTTGTTTGATTTTCGGAACATATCGCCTTGATACATAAGTTTTTGTTCCGTCTGTCAATTCCACACAAATCGTTCCTGTAAAGCTCAGATCAAAATTCTTGACCTTTTTCAAGTTGACGATTTCTGAATTCGAGATGCGAACAAATTGCTCCGAATCCAATCGCTCGCTTATTTCGTACAGCCGAAAGCGTACAGTATATTCTCCCTTACTTGTAACCGCAAACACCTTTCCGGTATTTGCATAAATCCGTATCAAATCATCCTGCGCAATTACCTCAATTTTCCCATCTTTACTGCCGGAAATGATTTTTGGTATGCTTTGCGACAGTTCGCTGACGATGCGGTTTACGGCTTCCGTCATAGAAGCGGTCAAAATGATGACTTTTGGTTCTGAATAGGAAGCGTCAATTTTCACTTCAACTTGCATTGGCATCTTCTCCTT